>CAZMRM010000001.1:0-13038 GCA_964568515.1 uncultured Chitinophaga sp.
CAGCTATTAATAAATAATAAAACCATATTAATGTTCCCGGAAGGAATATGCATCCAGGAAAGACGTCTCCGTCCCTTAAAAAAGGGACTTGCACGAATCGTTTTTCAAACAGCAGCATCTGTTGATTTTAACAAGGACATTTTAGTTGTACCTATTGGCGTCAATTATTCCAGCGCCAAAAACTTCAGAAGTAAAGCAGTGATTCATTTTGGAAAACCTGTTTCCACCCTTCCCTTTCAAGAAGCATTTTTGAATGATAATGTCCGGGCCATTAACGAATTTACCAAAGTACTGGAAGACAAAATGAAACACCAGTTGGTAATCATCAACAACAGAGAAAATGAGCATCTGGTAGCGGCACTGGAAGAAATGTATCAAAAGGAGTGGATTAAACTAAGATCAGGAGACCCTGTTGATTTGAAAGAACAATACAAAACAAGTCAGCAAATTGCTGAAATGGTTAATGAACTTGATAAAATACAACCCGAAATGGTAATATCATTAAGAACACATACCTCAGCCTACATTAAAAAATTAAAACAATTTGGTTTGAGAGATCATCTGCTTGATGAAGCAGCAATTAATAAAATGAATTTCGGAACTTTTTTGTTGGAAACCATTCTTATTTATTTTGGATTACCTATTTATGGCATAGCACTCGTACTAAATTTTCCTCCTTACTACCTGGCAAAAAAATACAGTGACGACAATATAAAAAATATTGAATTTTATGCATCGGTTTGTTCCAATCTGGCCATGATACTTTGGCTGGTGTATTATTTGATTCAGCTTATCGCAATAGCTGTTACCTTTCATAGCTGGAGTTTACTGGCCTTTTACTCGTTTATAGTACCATTACTAGGGCTTTTTGCCATAAAATATTATTCCGTTAAACAAAAAATATTCGGTCGTTGGCGCTTATTACGTTTGGTAAGAAAAAATCAACCTGTTGTTTCCGAGCTGGTGCATACACGCTCTCTTATTTTTCAACAAATAGCAGTTGCAAAAAAAGCGGTCAATTTTTAACTGACCGCTTTAATTATTTTGATTAATCTTTCTTAAAGCCAGAATAAAAAATATCCTATAACTACTTTGATAATTCTGTTGCTCTGTCACGTGCACTAACAATTCCTTCCTGCAATCCTTCTCCTATCTTATTTTTTTCAAACGTTTTTAGTGCGGCTTCGGTTGTTCCACCTTTTGATGCAACAGCTTTAATGAGATCGTCCAGTGATTTATTGGCATTGTTCACTAAATGAAATGCTCCCAGCATGGTTTGTTTTACCAACATCGCTGAAGCAACTTCATCAAATCCCATTTTTTTACCTGCTTCTATCATATGTTTCACAATGTAAAAAAAGTAAGCAGGCCCACTACCACTCAATGCTGTAACAGCATCCAACAACTGTTCATTTTCCAGGAACACCGTTTTCCCTGTTGTTGCCAGCAGTGTTTCCACTTTACGGACCTGTTCGATAGGCAATGAGGCATGTGCTGTAAAAGCGGTCATTCCCATTCCCAATTCTGCAGGTGAGTTCGGCATAGCACGTATGATTCCATGCTGATTCAATGTGTCTGCTATGCGTTGTATTTTCATTCCTGCCATTATGGAAACAAGAATATTTTTTGCTTTTAAGACTTGTTTCAACTCCACACTAAGGTTATCAAAATCCTGAGGCTTAACAGCAAGAATCACGATATCACTTTCTGCAATACGTTTATCATTTACAAGACAAACCTCTCCAATGTTCATGGCAACAAGTTCCTGTTTACGGGTTTCATTTTTTTCGGCTAGTAACAGTTCTTGTTTTGAAACAATATTGTATTTCAAAAATGCCTTGGCGTAAATCAGGCCCATATTACCACATCCAACAATTGTAATCTTCATATTTTTTAATTGTATAGTATGAAAATATCTAAATGAACAGATGTAATTTCATATTAAAGTTTTTCAGTTTTAAGGTTTTCATTCATGATTTCCGTTTGTTTACGGATCGATTCCTCATGAATAAGTACGTACAAGGTACGAATAAAATCTTCACTGAGTCCCATCATTGCTCCCATGTTGATACGTTCATTTAACAGTTCTTCCCAACGGGTGGTTTGTAAAATGGTCACATTGTTCTGTTTTTTGTACTCTCCGATTTTTTCTACTACTTTCATCCTGTTGGCTAACGTATGAAGTAATTCATCATCCGTTTTATTAATGGATTCACGAAGCTGATCCAGTTTATTTTTAAATTCCGGATTATCCGAATTTGGCTGGCGTACCACTAACCGGGATAATAGATCCTCTAGTTGCACAGGTGTTAATTGTTGCTTCGCATCACTTAAAGCTACAGAAGGCATGCAATGTGTTTCAATCATTAAACCATACATGTCCATATCCAATGCCTTTTGAGATATATAAGGAATGAGATCCGTGTTTCCGCAAATATGACTTGGATCACAAATAACCGGTAAATCAGGACATAATCTTTTCAATTCAACCGCCATTTCCCAGTTAGGAGCATTACGAAAAGGTGTATTGGTGTAAGAATGAAAACCTCTATGAATTGCTGCTATTTTGGTAATACCTGCATAATTGATGCGTTCCAATGCACCTAGCCATAGTTGCAGATCCGGGTTAATCGGATTCTTTACAAATACAGGAATGTCTACTCCTTTCAGTGCATCTGCTATTTCCTGAACAGAAAAAGGATTCACCGTGCTTCTTGCACCTACCCATAAGATATCGACCCCGTTTTTCAAACACTCTTCCACATGAGCCCCATTTGCAACTTCTGTTGCAGTAAGCATGCCTGTTTGTTCCTTCACGGTTTTCAGCCATTCAAGCCCGATGCTTCCAATCCCTTCAAATGAATTCGGGCGGGTACGGGGTTTCCAGATACCGGCTCTGAAAATAATATTTTTATCAATTGCTGCAATTGCTTTTGCTGTTGTCAACATCTGTGATTCCGACTCTGCGCTGCATGGACCACTAATAATAAGCGGACGATTGTCCTTTTTGCGCCATTGACTAATTGGTGTAATTTTTAATATTGAGCTCATAAATTATATTTTAAAATGTTGTTACGATTGACTGATACTTGCTTTTACATATTCTCCCAACACAGAAAATGTATTGGTTTCATTTTTTATAGTTTGAATAGCCTCTTTAAAATGTTGATATTCTATCCATTCCACATCCGTGTGAAAAGAATATTCATTCGGATGCCCCATCACAGGTACGCTTTGTATTTTAGAAAGACTGATCCGGTTTTGTTTGAACACATTCAATACTTCTACCAGGCAACCCACTTCATGTCTTAAACGAAAGCATACAGAGGCTTTATTTGGTTTTTCAGGTTTTGCATCCCCTTTTGAAAGAATAATGAATCGTGTAAAGTTCTGTTTATTATTTTCAATATTTGAAAACAAAATGGGTACTTCGTATCTTTCAGAAGCTAATCTGTTGGCTATCGCTGCTGTATTTTTTAGATCTTTTGTGCTTATATTTTTTACACAAGATGCCGTATCCCCTTGTTCTACAATTTTTATATGCGGATACTGTGCTAAAAAATTAGTGCACTGTGCAAGTGCCATTGGATGAGAATGTATATACTCAATCTCTTCCATTTTCACGCCCTCCAGTGCCAGCAGGTTTAATTCAATCTTAAGATACTGTTCACCAATAATACGAAACTGATATTCATCAATCAGATTATAATTGGTTAAAATACTTCCTGCCAGGGAATTTTCAATAGCCATTACAGCATAATCAGCATGGTTTTGCTTCAGCATGTCGCAGCATTGACGAAAGGTCCCACATTCAACAATGTCCACATCCTGTCCATAAAATTTTTTTGCGGCAAGATCATGGTAAGAAGCCGCGGTTCCGAAAATTGCTACTTTAAAATTACGCATTTGTTCATTTTCTTTTAATTGTAAATAAAAAAGCGGGTCTCGTTTTCGGACCCGCTTTGTAAAATTTTATGTTGTCTGCACATTACTTCACTGGCTTGAATCCTTTTTTAGGTTCAGGATAAAAGGGAAAATAGAAGAAATATGTGTTTTGTACTTGCATTGTATTTTAATTTTCTGAGGCAAAGATAAAGCAAAAAAAATTCTTAATGCAAATTAATTTTTTTAAGTAGACTCTTAAACAATCAACAAAAACAAGCATGTTGGCGTTTCACTGAGGTTACACACTGCTAAGTATAATGACTAAAAAATTTTATATGGCTTTCATTTAAAACTACCAAACTCTATTTTGAATGAAAAAAATAATATTTTTTTCATTTGCCCAGAATTTTTCGAATTTCCGCTTTGTAAAGTTCATTATCCGTTATTCCATTATGTGTTTGTGCATCAAGAGTAATGAGTGTATCTTGTTGTTTCAATTTTGTTTTCAATTTAAGGGAAGCATTGTAATCAATCACTTCATCCTTATTGCCATGAAAAATAATAACCGGTGCCTTACAATCCTGGATATATTTATAATTTTCCAGCTTATACTTTAAAATAAAAGCCGGGATAACAGGATAGAGCTGATGGACCATCTCTGTCAGGCTGTAATAGGGTGCCTGAAGTATCAGCAATTTTGGATGATTCACCGATGCTACTTTTGAAGCAGGGCCTGTACCAATGGAATAACCCAGAACTATTATCTCCTCTTCTTTATACATCGTCTTCAAAAAATCATAGGCTGCTTGTACATCATTAAACAATTGCTCCTGACTCGTTATAGAACCTTCGCTTTTTCCAAAACCCCTGTAATCCAATAGAAATACATCATAATTCAGATCTGTATAGGTTTTAGCAACCCCTCCCCAGGAGTTAATGGATCCTGCGTTTCCATGAAGATAAAAGATGACTCCATTTGATCTATTGGCCTTGAACAGTACACTGTTCAATAATATGTTATCCTGCGTTTCGACAGAGAACTCTTCAAACTCCTGATCGAAATCATATTTGAATTGGCGGTTGAGTTTTTGAGGAAAAAATATCATTTTCTCCTGGTTGAAAAATAAGATGATACATATAACAGCATATACACATAAAGACAGGCCTGATATCCATATTATAATTTTTTTCATATTCTGCAATTCCAGAGTTTCTATTTCTTCAGTTTTACTTCCACTTGCCTTTTAATACTTTGCTCCAGTGAAATAAATGTTTCTGTACGCTGTACTCCCTTGATGGCTTGTATATGTTCATTCAATACCTCTCTTAAATGTTGTGTATCCCTGCAAATGATCTTTGCAAACATACTGTAAGCACCGGTGGTATAGTGTAGCTCTACCACTTCAGGGACTTTTTTCAAACGGGATACGGCATCATTGTATTCAGAGCCTTTGTCCAGGAAAATTCCAAGAAAGGCACAAATATCAAAGCCTACTTTTGATGGATTGATTTCAAGATGTGAACCGACAACCACACCCGTATCGATTAGTTTTTTCATACGAACGTGTACTGTTCCTGCTGAAATAACCAATTCTTTTGCGATTTCGGTGTAAGGAATAGTAGAATCCATCATTAACATGGATAGAATCTGACGATCCAGTTTATCAATTTGAAAATTTTGAGTCATAAAAATCAACTTATTTTATCACAAATATAATCATTTAAATAATCAATTATCATTTTGATAAAAATTATGACAATTAATTGAATAATTAATAACAAAATGAATTGTGATCTATCTTTGACAAAAATTAAAATGAAAATAAATAATAAATTAATAGTTATGGAAACCACTTTAGACAAAGCAACAACATTTCAAAGCACATTGAAGAAGATTCAACGTCCTGGAATAAAAGACATTCTTCAGGTACAACAAGGTATCATCAGAGCAACACATGAATTTATGTATCAAAATAAATTGACGCAAATTATGCCATTGATGCTGTCTCCCATCACCGATCCTTTGAACCACAGTGTAGTGGATGCCAGCATTCATTATGCAGATCAACAATGGAGCCTGACCAAATCAATGATCTTTCACAAACAATTAGCATTGATGAACCCGGAACTGGATGCTATTTATATTGTTTCACCAAACGTTCGTTTAGAATTAGCCGACAGAAAAGATACCGGCCGTCACTTGTTTGAATTTACACAGGTAGACTTTGAATTCAGAGGAAAAAACAAAGAGTTCGTTATGGATTTCATGGAACGGTTGATTGCCTTTGTATTTGATCATCTAAATAAAGAAATTCCGGAGGTGTTAAAAAAAGTGCGTGGTGGCCTATTGCCTGCTTTTGATAAATTGAAATTGTACAGAACCGAAGACCTGGAAAAACAATTAGGACCCGATTACGAAAAAAAGAAATCAGAGGAAAGCACACAGCCTTTCTGGCTGGTGAACCACAAACGTGAGTTCTATGACAGAGAAGATCTGTCGAGACCGAACACCTACCTAAACTATGATATTATCTGGCCCGAAGGTTACGGAGAAGGTTTGTCAGGAGCGGAACGTGAATTTGAGTACAAACAAATCTTAAAACGTATGGAAGAAACCGGAACGAACCAAAAAGTATTTGCACATTACCTGGAAGCGGCAAAAGATGGTAAACTTGTTTCTTCTGCGGGTGCTGGTTTTGGTGTAGAACGGATGACACGTTTCATTTGCAAATTAAAAGATATTGATGAGGCAACTGTATTCAGCAGAAAGCCCTTTAGTCAGCCGATTTTTTAGTTTGGCAAAAAGAACGGTTTAAAAGCAAGGCCCGCCTTTTAGAGGCGGGCCTTGCTTTTAAATTGATATGAAAAACGCATTTAACAACGAGTTGCCCTGAGTAGAATAGAATAGAATTTATTTTATTCTTTCCATTAACGATTTCATCTGTTTCACATTTTGATCATTGCACAAATTACCAATACTACCTTCATGCGTATGATTAACCTTGGAACCTGCTGAAAATGTACCTTCCTCAATGGCTTTTCCAACCTTCCTGTAAGCTTCCCTGAAAGGAACACCCGCCAGCACTTCTTCATTTACAGCTTCTACACTAAATAAATATTTATATTTTTCATCTGATAAAATATCCCCTTTTACCTGTATATGTTGAAGCATAAGCTCTGTTGTTTCCAAACAATTTTTTAATTCAACAATGGCAGGGAACAAGCTTTCTTTGGTTAATTGCATATCCCTGTGATAGCCTGATGGCAAGTTATTTACAAGCAATGTCAACTCATTTGGTAATGCCTGAAGTTTATTGCATTTCGCGCGAATCAATTCAAATACATCCGGATTTTTTTTATGCGGCATAATACTGCTTCCGGTGGTTAAATTATCAGGAAACGAAATGAAACCAAAATTCTGATTGATGTATAAACAAATATCATATGCCAGTTTGGAAAGTGTTGCTGCAACAGATGCCATTGCCATTGAAACAATTTTCTCGGTTTTGCCACGCGTCATTTGTGCATAAACAACATTATAATTCATTGTTTTAAAATCCAGCAATTCGGTTGTTTTTGTACGATCAAGCGGAAAAGATGATCCATAGCCTGCTCCCGATCCTAAAGGATTTTTGTTAACCACATTGTAAGCTGCAATCAATAACTCCATATCATCTGTCAGACTTTCTGCATAAGCACCGAACCATAGACCAAAAGACGAAGGCATTGCAATCTGTAAATGGGTGTAACCAGGCAATAATTTTGCTTTATGCGTTTCACTTAGTTTTATTAACTGTTCAAACAAGGAATAAACCCGTTGTGAAATTTCTTTCAGTTCATGGCGCAAATACAATTTAATATCAACAAGAACCTGGTCATTACGTGATCTTCCACTATGAATTTTTTTTCCTGCTTCACCTATACGTTTGGTGAGCATTAATTCAATTTGTGAATGAATATCCTCCACCCCATCTTCGATCTTAAATTTACCTTGCTTTATTTCCGATAAAATATTTTTTAATTCTGTATGAATAAGAATTAAGTCTTCTTTGGGAAGCAAACCAATAGACTCCAGCATCTCGGTATGTGCAACAGACCCTATTACATCAAACTCTGCAAGTACAATATCGAGTTCATTGTCTTTTCCTACGGTAAACTTTTCAATCCATTCGGAGGTTGAATTGTTTTCTTTTTGCCAAAGTTTCATTTGTATCTTTTTAAATTAATTAATCTGTAGAAGCATATTGACGTATAGCTCTATCCCTTCTTTTAGTTCATCTGTATAAATAAATTCATCGGCTGTATGTGAACGGGCAGAATCTCCGGGTCCTAGCTTTAAGGATGGAAAATTCATTAATGCCTGGTCAGAAGTTGTCGGTGATCCATAAGTTATTCTTCCCAACTGCAAACCGGCTTTTACAATGGGATGATCTTTAGGAATAGAAGACGGGGTTAACCGAAGAGATCTGGGCTTTACCTCACACGAAACATGCTGTTTAATAATATCTAATACTTCTTCATTTTTATATGCATCGGTAATACGGATATCCACGGTGAACTCACATTTATCGGGTACCACATTGTGCTGGGTACCTGCATGAATAATTGTTACACTCATTTTAACCGGACCCAATGTTTCTGATACTTTTGGAAAATGATAGGTTTGAAACCAATGAATATCTTTTAATGCTTTATAAATTGCATTTTCTCCTTCTTCTCTCGCAGCATGTCCTGAGCGACCTTGTGTTACACAATCAATTACCAATAAGCCTTTTTCAGCTATTGCCAACTGCATTAAAGTAGGTTCTCCTACAATAGCAAAATCTATTTTTCCTAATTCTGCCAGAATACTCTCCACTCCATTTTTACCCGAAACTTCTTCTTCGGCTGTCGCAGCAAAAATAAAGTTGTAGGCTCCAGTCAAATCATAAAAATAAAGAAAGGTCGCCAAAAGGCCCATTAATGAACCTCCTGCATCGTTGCTTCCAAGACCAAATAGTTTCCCCTCTTTTTCAATTGCTTCAAATGGATTTAAGGTATAACCTGAATTAGGTTTTACCGTATCGTGATGCGAGTTCAGCAGGATCGTAGGAAGTTCTTCTTTAAAATGTTTATTAACTGCCCAAACATTGTTGAGTTTACGATGTGTTTTTACTCCTTTTTCCTGTAAAAATTTTTCAATACGGTCTGCTGTTGCCTTTTCTTCTTTACTTAAAGAAGGCATGGCAATAAGTTGTTTCAATAAAGCAATGACCTCATCCGATAAACGATCAAGTTTTGCTTTATCCGGCAATAAGCTTTGTTCCTGCACGTTTGTTTCCATTTGTTGTATTCAATAAATCATTGGCATGTGCGATCACTACGGATTTCACTCCTTTCTGTATTGCCTCGAAAGCATTATCAATCTTTGGGATCATACCTTTGGATATTATACCATCCTTTAACAATTCTTTATAGTTTTGAGGTGTGATGGTTCCGATTACAGAATCATCATCGTTTATGTTTTTCAGCACTCCTTTTTTTTCGAAGCAATAATTCAATTGTACATCATATTTTCCGGACAAGGCAACAGCCAAGGCTGAAGCTATGGTGTCGGCATTGGTATTTAGTAACTGACCGTCTCTATTATGCGTAATCGCAGAAAAAACAGGAGTCATGTTTAAATCCAGTAAAGAAGATATAAAGCCTGTATTTACACTTTGTGCATGAATATCACCTACAAAACCATAGTCAATTTCTCCTGTTTTCCTTTTTGATGCTTGAATACTATTACCATCTGCTCCTGAAAGTCCAATCGCATTGTTTTTTTTTGCCTGCAACGAAGCTACAATCTGTTTGTTAATCAACCCGGCATATACCATTGTTGTAACTTTTAATGTTTCTGCATCCGTGATGCGTCTTCCATCAATCATTTGTTGTGGTATATTTAACTGAGCCGCCATTTCAGTAGCTAATTTACCCCCACCGTGCACTAATATGGTTGAATCTGCAATTAAAGAAAAATCGTTTAAAAATTTTTCAAGGGCAACCGGATTATCGATTACATTCCCTCCAATTTTTATGATGTATACTTTTTTCATTATAAAGCTTCTAATATATTCTTTAGTACGGCTTGTGCAGAAAATAATCTATTAAAAGCCTGTTTTTGAACCAATGAATCAGGACCATCCAAAATTTCATCACTCAATTCAACATTCCTGCGAACCGGCAGACAATGCATTATTTTGGCATTGTTTGTTATTTTTAATTTTTCATTGGTTAGCATCCAGTTGGTATCTCTACAAAGTATTTTTCCATAATCGTTGAAAGATGACCAATTTTTTACATAAATGAAATCAGCATCTTTTAATGCCTGCTCCTGATCATGAATTATTTTTGCACCTTTTGTATATTGAGCTGATAGCTCGTAGTCTTTGGGATGAGTAATTGTAAAGTCAACATCGGATTGACACATCCATTCACTAAATGAGTTGGATACTGCTTGCGGAAGGGGCTTTATATGAGGGGCCCAGGTAAGAACCACTTTCGGCTTCTTTTTTTCTTTCCACTCTTCCCTGATGGTTATTACATCAGCCAAACTTTGTAAAGGATGAAGTGTTGCACTTTCCAGACTAATGACCGGTACTTTACAATAGGTTTTGAATTTTTGTAAAACGTTTTCACTATAATCTTCCTCTTTACTCTTTAATGAAGGAAAGCAACGAATACCAATAATGTCACAGTACTGTCCCATGACAGAAGCAGCGTCCTTAATGTGTTCTACGGTTGTTCCATTCATTATTGCCCCCTCTTCCATTTCGAGTGCCCAACCTTCTTTATCAATATTCATCACCATCACGTTCATCCCAAAGTTCATTGCAGCCTTTTGAGTGCTTAGTCGTGTTCTCAAACTCGGATTCATAAAAATCAACCCTAGGGTTTTATTTTTTCCTAACTGTGGAAATGCATAAGGATTTTTTTTCAATGTCAATGCATCCTGAACCAATGCATCAATATTCTTTACATCATTAACGGAGGTGAAAAATTTCATTTCTAGTTTTTAATTGAGTTTATATTGTCAGAACATTTATGCAGTTGGTGCTTTTACAGATTTTAGAGCCGATTTAAAAGCTGTCAAGAACAGATCGATTTCTTCTTTTTTAATATTCAATGCAGGAAGAATTCGTAAGGTGTATTTTTCAGAAGATGAACCTGTAAATATTTTGTGTTTGTGCAATAGTTCATTCCGAACATCTGCACAGGGAATTTCCAATTGAATACCAATCATTAATCCTTGACCCCGAACTTCTTTTATTCCGTCAATATTTTTTAATTCTTGCATGAGGTAATTACCGATGTTTTCTGCGTTAGTCATGAGGTTTTCTTTTTTAAGAACGTCCAACACAGCTATTCCGGCTGCACAAGCAAGATAAGCACCACCAAAGGTGGTTCCCAGCATTCCCATTTTTGCCTCGATTGACGGATTGATCAAAACTCCTGCAATTGGAAAACCATTACCCATTCCTTTTGCAGTAGTAATAATATCGGGTTTAATACCTGCATACTGATGTGCAAAAAATTTACCAGAGCGTCCATATCCGGATTGCACTTCGTCCAAAATAAGAAGAGCACCATTCTTCTCACAAAGCGCTTTTATTTTTTGCAAAAATTTAAACTCCGGAATATTTACTCCTCCTACTCCTTGTATTCCTTCAATGATTACAGCACATACATCCTGACCGATAGCTTTTTCAAAAGCCTGCTCATCATTAAAGGGAATGAACACGATGTTCCCGGTTGCATTTACCGGAGCCACAATTTTCGAATCATCCGTTGCGGCAACAGCTAAGGATGTACGTCCGTGAAACGATTTGGCAAATGCAATCACTTTTTTTCTTCCTGTATGAAAAGAAGCCAGTTTTAAAGCATTTTCATTGGCTTCAGCACCACTGTTGCATAAAAACAAATTATAATCTTCATAGCCGGAAAGTGCTCCTAATTTTTTAGCTAACTCTTCCTGTAAACGAATTTTCACAGAATTCGAATAAAATCCGATTTTACTCAACTGGTCACTTATCTTTTCTACATAATACGCATGACTGTGTCCAATAGAAATCACAGCATGCCCACCATACAGGTCCAGGTATTTTGTTCCATTGGCGTCCCAAATATAGGAACCTTGTGCCTTAACAGGTTCGATATCAAACAAAGGATAAACATTAAATAGTTGCATGTTCAAATTTTTAAATATTAATAATAAATTCTATTTATTATAAAAGTGAATGTTGTTACACTTTTTAAATAATGTTCATTACGGTGTATATAGAATATCGTATCCAAATTTTAAAATCATTGCTGTTACAATCATCAGGAAAAATGTTCTTACAAATGTGCTCCCCTTTTGTATAGCCATCTTTGCTCCCAAATAAGAGCCGGTCATATTAAATACGGCAATAGCTATAGCAAGCGGGTAATTAATTTGACCGGTTATTATGAAATAACTTAATGCTGAAATATTAGTCGCACAATTCACCAATTTAGCGGCAGCTGAAGCAATCAGAAAATTAAATCCAAAAAGACTGATAAAAATGACAATTAAAAAACTACCAGTACCCGGACCAAAAAAGCCATCATAAAAACCAAGTACAGCACCTGTAATTGCTGAATAGACTGCTGTTTTAAAGGCGGTTAATTTTGGTGCATGATGCAAACCAAACTCCTTTTTGATGAAAGTATAGATGGCAACAACAATCAGCAGGCATAAAACAATTATTTTGATATCCTCTTGATGAATATGAGTAACAACCCGTGCACCCATAAGAGAAAAAATCAAGGCAGTAAAGATGGCCGGTAAAATTGATTTCCAGGGAACATTGGTCTGCTTAACGTAACGTATCGTTGCAAGTGCGGTTCCCGAAAAACCAGCAAACTTATTAATACCCATTAATGTAGGAATTGGCGAACCTGAAAAAAGAATCAATAATGCAGGTAATTGAATGAGGCCGCCGCCGCCAACAACAGAATCAACAAAACCTGCTGTAAAAGCAAGTATAAACATTAAACCATATGTTAGCACCTCTGATGACATGTTAAAAATATGCTGCTTTTAAATTCAAACCTGCTTTTTCATCAAATCCAAACAATAGGTTCATATTCTGAACGGCTTGTCCTGAA
>CAZMRM010000001.1:13048-48926 GCA_964568515.1 uncultured Chitinophaga sp.
GAAGCACCTTTCAGTAAATTATCAATACAACTGGTAATTAATAATTTGTTACCATGTTTTTGAAGCTGCAATAAACCTTTGTTTGTATTTACAATTTGTTTTAAATCAATTGCAGGATCACTGACATGTACAAAAGGATGTGCCTCATAAAATGATTTATAAATATCCTTGATTTCATTTAGTTCCAGATCACAATCTGTATAAACAGTAGCAATAATGCCTCTTGTAAAAGAACCACGATAGGGAATGAAATTCAATTCCCTGCTAAAATTATTCTGTAACTGAATCAGACTTTGACCGATTTCCTTCAGGTGTTGATGTTCGAACGCCTTGTAAATGCTCAGATTGTTTTGTCTCCAGCTAAAATGAGAAGTGGCGCTTAAAGATTGTCCGGCACCTGTAGATCCGGTGGTTGCAGAAATATGAACATCCTGTTTCAACAATTGTTTCGCTCCAAGAGGTAGCAATGCCAATTGAATGCATGTTGCAAAACAACCAGGATTAGCGATATGGCTTGCCTTCTTAATTGCTTCACGGTTTAACTCCGGTAAACCATAGATAAATTCCTTACTGTTTAAACGATGGTCCTGGCTAAGATCAATAATCTTTATTTTTTTATTGATTTTATTTTCTTTTAAGAAAACGCCCGCTTCGCCATGACCAACACAAAGAAAAAGCACATCTATTGCATCCGATAATTCAGAAGTAAATTTAAGATCCGTATCCCCGATTAAGTCGGTATGAACTTCATAAATATACTTTCCTGCTTTGCTTTTACTATTTACAAAAGCAATGTTTGCATAGGGATGGTTAACAAGGATGCGTAGCAGTTCTCCACCGGTATATCCGGCACCGCCTATCACTCCTACATTTATTTTCTGTATCATACTGTTTAGTCCTGCGGTGTTAATAACGACTTATTTACAACCTGATGATAAATTGCTGTTTGATTTCCAAATATCTTTGCGAAGCCTCTAACATCTTCACCGGTCCAGCCATTATTCATTTCACCATAACTTCCGAACTTGGCAGACATCAAATCATATTCTGATTGAATGCCGGTCACCTGGAAATTATAAGGTTGGATTGTCAGGAATACATCACCGGTAACATTCTTTTGAGTCTCTTCCAAAAAGCTTTCAATATTCCTCATAACAGGATCCAGGAATTGTCCTTCATGTAGCCAGTTACCGTACCATGCAGCCAATTGATCTTTCCAATACAATTGCCATTTAGTAAGTGTATGTTTTTCTAATAAATGATGTGCCTTAATAATAAGAAGCGGGGCTGCTGCTTCAAAACCAACACGTCCTTTTATACCAATAATTGTATCGCCCACATGAATATCACGGCCTAGTGCATAAGGAGCTGCAATAGTAGCAAGTTCCTGGATTGCCAGCACAGGAGTTTTAAATTTTTTCCCATTGATTGCAATCAACTCTCCTTTTTCAAAACCAAGTGTGATTTGCTCCTTTCCTTGCTTCGAAAGTTGTGTTGGGAAAGCATCTTCCGGTAAATAGTCCTTTGATGTAAGTGTTTCCTTACCACCAACTGATGTTCCCCATAACCCTTTATTGATACTATATTTAGCCTTTTCAAAATTCATGTTTACACCATGTGATTTCAAAAATTCAATTTCTGCTTCACGTGAAAGTTTCATATCACGGATAGGTGTTATGATTTCGACATCCGGTACCAGAATGTTGAATACCATATCAAAACGCACCTGATCGTTTCCTGCACCGGTACTTCCATGCGCAACAGCACCAGCACCAATAGCCTTGGCATAGTTTCCAATAACCATTGCCTGTGAAATACGTTCAGCACTAACAGAAAGGGGATAGGTATTGTTTTTTAAAACATTTCCATATATCAAAAAACGAATAACGGTTTTATAAAAATTGTCGGTTTCATCAATGCATTTAAAAGATTTTACTCCCAGCGAATAAGCATGTTTTTCAATTTTCTGAACCTCTTCGGCATTCCAGCCTCCAGTATTTACACTAACAGCGTGAACCTCGTAGTTTTTTACTTTTGAAAGATAAATGGCGCAGTAAGTAGTATCTAAACCACCACTAAATGCTAAAACTACTTTATTATTTTTCATTCTTAATGATTGTTTTTAATGATTAAATGACAGTTATTTCAGTTTGTTGTTTTTTTTTAAGTCGTCTTGTTTGACGATTTTAACTTCTTTTTCTTCGGGATCATAAAGCATAGCAGTACAAAGGCAGTTTTTGCGCTCTTTGCTTTTCAAGATTTCAAAATTGACACAGCTCATGCATCCTTTCCAAAATTGGTCATCTTGTGTTAACTCAGAATAGGTAACAGGTTCGTAGCCGAGATCAGAATTGATTTTCATCACGGCAAGCCCTGTTGTAAGCCCAAAAATTTTAGCATCGGGATATTTTGTTCTGGACAGTTCAAAAATTTTCTCTTTAATTCTTTTGGCAAGCCCGCTCTTGCGGAAGTCAGGAGACACAATGAGTCCAGAATTGGCAACATAATTCCCATGACTCCAGGTTTCGATGTAACAGAAACCTGCCCATGCCCCTTCTTTGGTAAGGGCAATGACAGCCTTCCCTTCCAGCATTTTTTGGGTAATATACTCCGGTGATCTTTTGGCAATACCGGTTCCACGGGCCTTTGCAGAGGCTTCCATTTCATCCACGATCATTTGTGAATAATGTACATGTTGCTCATTGGCAACAATGACATCAAATACTGAATTATCCATCAGTAAAAAATTAAAAATTGAACACGGAGCATTGGACAATAAAAAAGCCAATACTCTAGAAAATTAAATATGGGGTTTCGAAGGGTGACCGCTACGTAAGAGGTCTAAATAGATCTGTACGACTTAGCGTCTAGGGTTATGAGGAACTTTAGTTGTAACAGAGGTAAGTGTCACAACTTTGGGAATAAACAAAACAGCAATCTTGCTGAACATCTTGTCAGCTGCTGAAAGGAAGTTGAAGTGCAACTTTGCTTTTTTCATTTCTTTTGTAATCTAAAAAGAATTAAACTTGAGTGAATTGTGATTTAATGCTGCAAATATACATTTTTTTTTATTATGCAAGTTTTTTTATTTTTTTGCCTGAAAAACAGGCATCCCCTGATTTAAACAAAAGAAGGCGTTTCTATATTGGAAACGCCTTCTTTTGTTATTTTTTTAGAATATTCTGTGTTAAAACTTATCCCAGAATAATTTTGTTGTTTTGCTGTCTCCGCCAATTGCAGCAGAAGCTTTATTATAATTATCCCCGTTCAATGTTTGTTCACCAATTGGATACGTATATCTTGTTGGGATATCTGCCAATGTTTGTCCCGGAGGAGGGTTAAATGTAGGACCATCCAGTCTTCTCCATGTAGTCCAGGCAATGTCTCCTCTGTCAAAATATGCTAACCAAGCTTGTTTAGCAATTTTTTCTTTGTAGGTAGCACCCGATGCTGCATCGTTATAGTCAACTTTAGGATTTGCAAGATAAGCAGCTGCGGTAGCAGTGGATCCTGTCCAGAAAGCAATAGAAGAAGTGATCGCTGCATTATAGAATGTTTCAGGAGATCCTGCGATAAAACCTCTTGCAGCAGCTTCTGCCTGATAGAACTGAACTTCAACAAAATCAAGTAATATACCCTTCCAGGTTGGAGCCTGGATTGTTTTTGTTAAATGGCTGTATAAGGAATACGTATTTGTTGTACCATAAACGCCTCCTTTGTAAACGCCACCGACTTTATCAATAAAATAGAAATCACTTCTTGGATCAACAAGGTCATTCATTACATCTACAATTGTATTGGAAGGAACCCAGTCAAAACGGTCAGAAGCCACTAAATTTACATAAATCGGGTTAGTGTTTGGTTGTGCCCCCAAATATGCAAAAGTAGCGTTATCAGCAGCAGATGTAAATACGCCACCTGCTATTGCAGCTGATGCTTTTCCGGCAGGATCCAATGCAGGAACATCTGCAACAGTGATCGCCATTTTCAGTTTCAGGGAATTGGCAAATTTTTTCCAGTTTCCGACATTTCCGCCATAAACAATATCAGCCGCACCATAACTGCCTGTAGACACATCCAAATCCGCGATATCCGCATCCAAACGTGCAAACAAAGCTGCATAGATAGTTTGTGCATCATCGTATGCCGGTGAGATATTCGTAATGTCCAATGATTGTTCATAAGGAACATTTCCAAAAATGTCTACCAATCGCTGATAGGAATAAACCATTAATATATCAGCAATTGCTTTTTTGTTTTTCTTCTGAGCATCGCTGGATATCACACTGCTTTCTGTATCAACAATCCGTTTTGCTTCTTTCAGGTCATTCAACACATCACGGTAAATCGTTCTGAATTCATTGTCCGGAATCAAACGTGTGGTGAGGTCATATTTTGACTCATCCGGATACGTTGTGGCTGCCCAGTATTGAGAAAACAAACGTAATACGTTAAGATTATTATTTGGCGTAGTAATCTGATCCACCAGTCCCCTTTCTCCGTTAGAGAACAACGTTTCAGCAGGCACTTCTGTTGCGCTCTTTTTGTCTACGTTCAAATCGGTTAGTTTCTTGCAAGAGCTTATAAGAACCGCTAGACCTGCAATAAATAATATTATCTTCTGTTTCATTTTTTTCCTTTTATTAAATTAAGATTAAAATTGAAGTGTTACGGTAAAACCAAAATTTCTTGTAGTTGGTAATACTCCAGTTTGGTACCCCTGAACGTTACCAGCACCAAGTCCTGCTTCAGGATCAGCATTTGGCAGGTTTTTGAAGATGATCCAAAGGTTATTTCCTACTAGGCTGAAAGTTGCATTGCTAAAGAATCTTTCTTTTTTGAAAGGCACTCTGTAAGCAATAGAAACTTCTCTAAGTTTTACATAAGAAGCATCATAAATAAAATTTTTGTCAGCATTTGTAGCATATCCGTTCAATAGATAATCATTCGCTTCAACACGTTTAGTATTTACTTCACCTGTTTCTGTTACACCATCAAGAATAACTCCACCACCATCAGCAATGAAATTACGTTTTGGGTTTCCAAGGTCATTGTTTCCAACTGTTTCTTTATACAAACCAGTTGCTAAACCATAGTACATATCTAATGAGAACAAGTCACCACCTTTTTGAACATCAACAAGGAAGCTTAAAGACCAGCTTTTGTATGTAAATGTGTTGGTGATACCACCTGTAAAATCAGGAGTGATGTTACCTAGGATCTGGTCATTAGTTTTGGTTTTAATGTAGTAACCATTAGCACCAACTACTTTTTTACCATTCAGATACACATAATCTGTTCCTTTCAATGTTCCATAAGGTTCATCCAAAGAAGCATTTAATGTTACACCACCTTGAAAATTTGCAAGCTGGATGTTTTTGATACCATCCGCTAACTTAGTAACTTTACTAACGTTTTTACCAAAGTTCACGTTCACTGTCCATTTAAAATTGGTTGTTTGAACCGGTGTACCGTAAACATTCAATTCTATCCCTTTATTATTAAGGGTCGCTGCGTTTACAAATTTAGAAGAATAACCAGTAGCTGTAGATACTGTTAAAGGTACCACCTGGTCTTTCGTGTTTTTATTGTATGCTGCAAAGTCAAATCCTAAGCGTCTTTTGAAGAAAACCATTTCCAAACCAATTTCGCTGGTTGTAGAAATTTCGGGTTTCAGTTCAGGATTGTTTTTAAAATTTGGTAAAGAGAACAAGGCTACGCTTCCAAATGCAACTGGTTTTGCGTAAATATCCTTGATGTTTGCAAATTGTGCATCATTACCCACACTTGCCACGTTCAAACGAACTTTACCAAAGTCCAGCCAGGATGCAGTTCTTTCTTTAATCAGTTCAGAGAACAATAAGCTTAAAGAAGCACCAGGATAAAAGAAACTGTTTTTACCTTCAGGTAAGGTGGAAGAGTAATCCTGTCTTGCAGTAAGATCTAAATATAAATAACGTTTAAATCCAACAGAAGCATTCGCATAAAAACCATTTACACCGATTGTTTCTTGTGCTTCAAGTGGAGCAGTTGGATTTTCTTTAGAGTTAGAAAGTGAGTATAATTTTGGTACCACGATACCACCATTGGTAGAGGCGAAGGTAGAATAATTGTATGATCTGCGGAAGTTAGCTCCAACAAGACCTGTTAAACTCCAGGTTTCGCCAAAATCCTTTTTAAAGTTTGCCATTACATCGTAGTTCATCTCTCTGTAATTCTTGTTGAATTTAGAGTAACCAGAGCTGGAGTTTGAACGGCCGGTACCAAAAACTTTTGAAACACTACCGGTAGCCAGTCTTTCTTCCTGAAGCGTTGAGTATTGATCAAGTGTTACACGACCCATTAAACCAATAATTTCATTTACCTTATAGTTCAACACTGCATTTCCATACATACGATCTCTTTGATCGCTTGAATAACTTTCATTACGTTGGAAGTAAGCGTTATCCCAGAAAATTGGTTTTAAGGGATTTGCAGAACTAGCCGGGTTCCAGCTATAGTTTGCTTTTGTAGACTCGTAAATCTCTTTTTGATCCTGTACATTTACGTTGGTTTGCCACCATTGTCTGAAATTACTTAATTCATTGTTGGCATAACCGGTAGAGTTACGGCCTGTTGCGGCTGTTCTCACATAGTTTGCATTGGCGCTTGCAGAGAAACGGTCATTTAGTTTCAATGTTCCACCAAAACCAAAATTGTTTCTTTTTAAAGAGCTGTTTGGTAAAATACCATTTTGAGTTGTATTGGAATAAGAAACACGGAACGATCCGGCTTCATTTCCGCCATCAACGTTTACACTGTTAGTGTATCCAACTGCTGTTTCAAAAAATGAAATCGGACCATTTTTTCCAGCACCTACCCATGGTGTTTTCTTACCAAAGTTTTTTGATTCAGGAACAAATGCATCCCATTGATATACGTTCAAAGACGGATCAAATTTACCACCCATTGAAGCATCTTCTGTGTAAGGAACAACCAATTCGTTTGGATCCAGAACACCGTCGTTGTTGACATCTTCATTTAAAAAGAATTCGCCAGGACCTGCTCCATAGTATGGACCATATCCCCCGCCGTATTCCATTTGATAATCAGGGAAAGTTGATTTGTCCACGACACCAACTGTCACGTTAGAACTTAAAGTAACTCCATATCTTGGTCTTGTTGAAGTAGAAGTTTTACCTTTTTTAGTAGTGATCATTACCACACCATTCGCAGCTCTTGAACCGTAAAGCGCAGTTGCTGCTGCACCTTTCAGAACGTTAACCGATTCGATGTCATCCGGATTGATGTCTGAAACAGGGTTTCCATAATCATATCCGGCACCACCGGAGGATTGCGTGCTATTGGTCATTGCAGCATTTGTCGTTTCATTGTTGATAGGCACTCCATCTACAACAAATAAAGCCTGGTTATTAAAAAGCAACGAAGTTGTACCTCTGATGATCACATTGGTAGAACCACCCAAGTTACCACTGTTTTTAATTTGCATACCAGCTACTTTACCAGACATCTGATTAACAAAGTTTCCACTTTTCACTTCGGATAGTGAAGAACCAGCTAATTCCTGTGTTGCATAACCAAGTGTTTTCTTTTCTCTGGAAACACCCAATGCCGTTACAACTGTTTCGGATAATAATTTTGCATCTGATTCAAGATTTACATTAATTACATCTTGATCGGCAGATACAGTTTGCGTTACATAACCAATTGAAGAAATGACTAATTTCTTTCCTTGTCCGTCTACATTAATTGTAAACTCTCCATTCATGTTGGTGGAGGTCGCATTTGTCGTACCTTCAACCAATACAGTAACACCCGGAAGTGTCTCTTTTGTTTTGGAATCTGTAATAGTTCCCTTAACTACTCTACCCTGTGCAAAGACAGCAACCTGCAGCAGGACAAACAGCATTGAAAATAGTAAGTTTTTTCTTTTCATGTTTTTAATAGCATTTAAATTTTTAAGTGATTAACGTAACGTTGATTTTACAGGTAATACTGAAATGTTTTAACTTTAGTGTTCAATTGGTTTTGTTCATCAGAAATACTGTTCCCTCTACACAGTAAGGTTTAAAATTAAACCGAAATATTATTACTTAACTAAGCAAATATATAATGAGTATATTACTTCTCAGAGTGGGGATGGCCTTTGATAGAAGTCCACAATTCTACATTTTAAAAAATGTAATAGAAAGACTAAAGAGTTATAATCCATAACTACAATGGTTATAAAACATAACTTTTGTAACTTTTTCAGGAAGGCCAATTTTTGTTAACAACTTTGTATTTAATTCGTTTTTAAGTAGTAAGGAAAGGTTAAATTTTGTTAATCGCCTTTTAAACCTAATTTTATCAACAATTTAATTTAGCCGATAATTTATAAATACCACCTTCATTTTTAATTTAAAGGAAATTTTTTCAGGCACTCATAAAAATTTTATCGGCAAAATTTGGGAAGTAATCTTTATTTTATATATTTACATAACCATGTACCAGAACTTTATTAATCATGATAGGAAACAAAATTCGAATCGTCCGACAAATCAAGGGGATCTCACAAGAGGCGATGGCTATGAAATTAATGATCTCCCAGCCAGCTTACAGCAAAATTGAAAATGGTAAAATCGTCTTAAGTCCTGAACGCTTGCAAATCATACTAGATGAGCTAAACATCAGTGAAGAGACCATAAGAGAGTTTAATCCTACAGACATTTTAAGGAAATAATTTCTTAACATTTACTACACTTATCAACTATAATAATAAAAGGACGATGCAATCGTCCTTTCTCTTTGCATTCTATATTTTATCTCTTCGGTTGATTTTTATTTTTGTTTCCAGCTCCTAAAAAACAGATCCATTTTTTAAACGTCAATTCCTGATTCATTTTCTTATCCTACGATTAGAGCAACCGTAAACTAAGACAAAACACCTATTTGTGTTTATTTTTTTCATAGATAATTTATTAAAAAGGTGCCTTAAATTCAGACACCTTTTTACTTTGAAAATTATTCTTTTATAATCCAAGCACAATTTCGCTGGGGTCTTTACCTCCGAATAACATTTTGGTAGGATTTTCTAACATCTCTTTCACTTTCACAAGGAAACCAACGGATTCACGTCCATCAATAATACGGTGATCATAAGACAATGCCACGTACATCATGGGACGGATAACTACTTGTCCGCTCACCGCTACCGGTCTCTCTACAACATTGTGCATCCCCAGAATAGCGCTTTGAGGAGGATTAATGATAGGAGTACTCATCATTGAACCAAATACACCGCCATTAGTAATAGTAAATGTACCACCACTCATTTCTTCTAAAGTGATTTTATTATCTCTTGCTTTTAGTGCCAAGTTCTTAATCGCGGTTTCAATTTCTGCAAGGCTCAATTGCTCTGCATTTCGTACAACCGGAACTACAAGTCCTTTAGGTGCACTTACTGCAATTCCAATATCTGCATATTTATTATAAACAATCTCTTCTCCATCGATCATCGCATTAACCGCTGGAAATAAATTTAATGCTTCAGTGACAGCTTTGGTAAAAAAGCTCATGAATCCGAGATTTACTCCATGCACTTCTTTGAATTTATCTTTGTATTTAGCACGCAAAGCATAAATAGCACTCATGTCTACCTCATTAAATGTAGTTAACATAGCCGTTTCATTCTTCACGGTCACTAAACGTTGCGCCAATTTTTTGCGCAAAGCACTCATTTTCTGACGGTCCTGATCACGGCCTCCTCCCCAACCTGCTGTTGATGAAGAATCAAAGCCTCCAGCAAGGGCTACCAATGCATCTCCCTTTGTAATTCGTCCTCCTTTTCCTGAGCCATTTAATTTGGAAGCAGGGATTTTATTTTCATCAAGAATTTTTTTAGCAGCCGGCGAAGGTGTTCCTGCAGCATAACCATCCGCTTTAGAGGTTTCTTTCACTGTTTCTTTTGCTCCTTCTTTTACGGCCTCTTTTTTAGATTCGGCTTTAACTTCCTGCTTACTTTCTTCCTTTTTGACTGCAGATCCGGCTTCTGATTTTTTGCTTTCGCCCTTTACACTATTATCAATAGAAACAATTTCTTGTCCTACTTTTACTGTATCTCCTTCGGCAGCCAGTAATTTAATAGCACCTGAATCTTCCGCATTGATGGTCAATGTAGCCTTATCCGAATCGATCTCAGCAATCTCTTCATCTTTTTCTACATAATCCCCATCTTTTTTAAGCCATCGTGCAATCACTACTTCCGTAATGGATTCACCCGGACTTGGTACTTTCATTTTTATAACTGCCATAATATTTAAGAATTTATGATTTTATGCACCGATCAATTTCTTTTTCTTTGCATTTGTAATCTATTTGTTTTTTACTAATTGTGGTTGAACCAATTTATCAATAAGTGCCTGTTGTTGTTCGGCATGTACTTTTGAGAATCCGGTTGCCGGACTTGCATTCTCAGCTCTTCCGGCATATTTCAACTGGATGCTGTTCAGCTTTTCATATTTTGTAAACAGGCGCATAACATGTATCCATGCCCCCATATTTTCGGGCTCTTCCTGCGCCCAAAAGTATTCTGTAGCACCTTTATATTTCTCTACAATTGCCTGCAACTGTATGGCCGGAAATGGATACAACTGCTCCAATCGAATAATTGCAATTTGCTCTGCTTCGTTTTTTTGTTTCGCTTCAATCAGATCATAAAAAATTTTACCCGAACAAAAAATTAATTTTTTCACTGATTTGGCAGTGGCTGTTACATCATCCAATACTTCCTGAAAACCGCCGCTTGTAAAATCTTTAACAGATGAAATACAAGTAGGATAACGGAGCAATTTTTTAGGCGTAAAACAAAAAAGTGGTTTTCTAAAATCTCTTTTAATCTGACGTCTCAGTACATGAAACTGATTAGCTGGTGTGGTGCAGTTTACAACTTGCATGTTGTTTCCGGCACATTGCTGTAAAAAGCGTTCCATGCGTGCACTTGAGTGCTCAGGTCCCTGTCCCTCATATCCATGAGGTAATAACAGCACCAGACCATTCATTCTCCTCCATTTTGCTTCTGCCGAAGTAATGAATTGGTCGATCATGATTTGAGCACCATTAAAAAAATCCCCAAATTGTGCCTCCCAGATCGTTAATGTTTTTGGGGTACTTAACGCATATCCAAATTCAAATCCGAGAACTCCGTATTCTGATAATAAAGAATTGTAAATACTTAATTTACCTGGCGCTCCAAAACTGTTAAGCGGTATGTATTCATCTTCTGAATCTTCAAATTTAAGCACTGCATGACGATGTGAAAAAGTTCCCCGCTCAACATCCTGTCCGCTAAAACGAACATTATGACCTTCCTGCATTAAGGTTGCATAAGCCATTAATTCCCCCATTCCCCAATCATAATTATCATTGGCAATCATTGCTGCCCGATCATCAAACAATTTTTGAATTTTGGAAAATACCTTTTTATCTTTTGGTAAAGTAACTGTCTTCTTAGCGATATCAAGAAATGTTTTTTTATCAATAGAAGTATCGGGGGACTTATCAAACGCATCTGCCTCTGCCATTTTTAACCCCTTCCACTGTCCTTCCAGAAATGAAGTGATTTTTGCCTTCTCTGTTTGCTTGGCTTCATCCAGTTTTTCCTGAAGCAGTTTTTTCAGATTGGACTCCATTTCTTTCGCCAATGGAGCAGAAATGGATCCCTCTTCAATCAACTGTTTTAAGTAAATTTCTCTTGCGTTGGGATGTGCAGCTATTGCCTTATATAACAATGGCTGGGTAAAGCGTGGTTCATCTCCCTCATTGTGACCATATTTACGATAACAAAGAATATCAATGAACACATTGCGATGAAATTTCTGACGGAATTCCATTGCCAAACGACATATGTATACCAATGCTTCCACATCATCACCATTCACATGAAATACCGGCGACAATACCACCTTCGCCACATCTGTACAATAAGTACTTGATCTTCCATCCAGGTAGTTGGTTGTAAAACCAACCTGATTATTGATCACCACATGAATGGTTCCTCCTGTTTTATACCCTTCCAATTGGCTCATCTGCACAACTTCATACACAATTCCCTGTCCGGCAATTGCAGCATCCCCATGAATCAGGATAGGACAAACCTTATTGTTATCACTTCCATGAAGGTTATCAATTTTTGCTCTGGAAATCCCTTCAACCACAGGGTCAACAGCTTCCAGGTGAGAAGGATTCGGTGTAAGACTCAAATGCACCTCTTTACCACTTTTTGTTTTCAAATCACTTGAATAGCCCAAATGATATTTTACATCTCCGTCAAAAACGGAGTCTTCTGTAGGACGACCTTCGAATTCCGTAAAAATGTCTTTATATGTTTTATTCAGGATATTGGCCAATACATTTAAACGACCGCGATGTGCCATTCCTATTACAAAATCCTTGATCCCCATTTCTGCTCCTGTTTCACAGATTGCATCCATTGCAGGAATGGTTGTTTCTGCACCTTCCAGTGAAAAACGTTTTTGTCCGACAAATTTTGTGTGAAGAAAACTTTCAAATGTAACTGCTTGGTTTAATTTGTTCAAAATTGCTTTCTTCTCATCCAGACTAAACTTGGGAGTATTTTTACTTCCTTCCATTTTTTCCTGAAGCCATTTAATAATCTCAGGATTTCTGATATACATATATTCTGCACCAATGGATTGACAATAGGTTTGGTCCAGGTGAGCAATAATGTCTTTTAATTTTGCAGGTCCGATACCGATTTGTGCTCCGGCCTGGAATACTGTTTCCAGATCTGAACTGGAAAGATCGAAATTTTCAATAGCAAGGGTTGGAGCATACTTTCTGCGTTCCCTGACAGGGTTGGTTTGTGTAAATAAATGTCCTCTGGAACGATATCCATTAATCAGGTTGATGACATTGAATTCTTTTTTTACACCTTCAGGGACCTGACCACTTTCCTCATAATTGCTTTTTGCAAACTCAAAACCTGCAAAAAATTGTTTCCAGTCAGCTTCTACTGAATTATTATCTTTTAAATATTGCTGAAACAGATCTTCAATTGCAGAAGTATCTGCATTACCTAAAAAGGAAAATTTATCCATAATTTCATACTTGGGTATAAGACTGCAAATTTAAGATTTTTAGTGAAAAATTGGGCAACAATTACCTGTATTTAGATTTTCTGAGATGGAATTAAAAAAGATACGCAAGCTTTAAGCCCTTTATCCTTGTTTTTTTGCATTTAATAAGGGATGTCATCCTTTTGCCTGGGATATATTCAAAGAGTCCATCTTAATTATTGCTCCATTTCAGATGATACAGGAAGTGTGGGGTTATTTTTTAAACTGGGAACGAATGACGACTTTTTGCAATTCCCTTTTTATGATCAGATCTGTAATAATATCCGAAAAAGGTTCTGAAAAATTTTCATTTACAGCTTTTTTTATTTGTTCTTCACTCAAATCGATGCGGTATAAAATACCCATAAACTTTTGATGGTTGTTGCTAATCAGGTTTTCTATCCTTGGACGGATCTGATCAAAAAGTTCTTCATATGCGTTGTAAACACTTCCCGAAAATTTGATCTCCATACCAAACATATCAAAATCCTTAATGATTTGATTAGCCGTATCTTTAATCAGATCCAGCCGGTTGATATAAAGTGAAACATCGAACACTCACTCTTTCTTTTTTAGTCTTACGTTTTCAAGTACCAATCGTTGCACTGGCCTATTATGAATGATGTGTTCTTCAATGATTTCATCCACATCTTTTTCTTCAACACCAACATAAAAAACACCTTCGGGATAAATGGCTACAGTTTGTCCATAATCACAGATGTCAAGACATCCTGCTTTTTGAGCCCTTAGTTTTATTGGCAAATTCAATTCTTTCAGTTTTTTTTTGAATACATCTACGATCTCCAATCCATGCGCTTCTCCACAGCTTCTTCTAGGAGCACCAGGTGCTCGCTGATTAACGCAAATAAAGATATGCTTATCATAAACCATGATGCGAAGATACGACTTCGCTTGTACAATGTGTAGAAAATTTAAATCTTATCTGAAGCTTTGTCGCACACAGTTGAGACTACATGATAATATATGACATTCACACGGAATGAGTATAATTTGGAATGTTCATACTAGGGCATGATTTTCCTTGTTATACTTAGATCAATATTTTTTTATGGAAACAGTATTAATTACAGGTGCGAGTGGTTTAATCGGAAATCATCTGACATCATTATTGATTAAAAAAGGTTATCACGTTATTCACCTCAGCAGATCAAAGCCTGAAAACAGTAACATAACAACATTTTTGTGGGATATTAAAAAACAAACTATTGATGAACATGCTTTACAGGAAGCAGATCATCTTATTCACCTGGCAGGTGCAGGCATTGCTGATAAAAAATGGACCGGTTCCCGAAAAAAAGAGATCATTGACAGCCGTGTACAAAGCATTCATTTGCTTTTTAAGACGATTCAAAAGAACAATAAACGTTTAAAGACATTTATCTCAGCTTCAGGCGTTGGAATTTACGGAGCAATCACATCCGAAAAGGTATTCTATGAAAATGATCCTCCGGCAGAGGATTTTTTAGGAATAACCTGTAAACAGTGGGAAGGTGCCGCTGAAACAATCGCTAAATTAGAAATCCGGACGGTAAAAATAAGAACAGGAGTAGTTCTGGCCGAAAAAGGAGGCGCACTGGAAAGAATTGCAAAACCCGTAAAACTATTTTGTGGAGCTGCTTTGGGAAGCGGCAACCAATACGTCCCATGGATACACATTGATGATATATGCCGCATATATTTGAAAGCCATTGAAGATGAATCTATGCATGGAGCTTACAATGCCTGTGCACCGGAACATGTTACAAACAAAAGCCTTACCAAAGAGATAGCCCAGGTTTTACATAAGCCACTGGTACTACCAAATATACCGGCATTTTTGTTAAGATTGTTTTTTGGAGAAATGGCAAAAATTGTTCTGGAAGGAAGCAGGGTTTCTTGTAAAAAAATAGAACAGAAAGGCTTTTTATTTAAATACGATACTTTAAATAAGGCTTTAGTAAACTTATTCCAAAGGCCTTAGTTTTTTAAATTTCTCTCGACATCAGACTATCGGCAAAATCAATCAGTGCTTGTTTTTTTTCATCACTTACAGGAACAGATGTTAAATAGCTCAACGCTTTTTCATATTGCTTTTTCATTTCCTGACGGGCAAGTTCTTTAACATTCAGAAAATTATAAATATTGGTAACTGCCTCTACTTTTTCTGTTGCATTAAAGTGAGGAGCATTGATCCAGAGATTGAGCTCTTCTTTCATGTACCTGTTGCCTTCGGCAATTTCAATTGCTTTTAAAAGCAAATATGTTTTTTTATTGGCGATAATATCTCCCCCCTTTTGTTTACCGAATTTTTTTTCATCCGCATATACATCCAGGATATCGTCCTGTAATTGAAAAGCAATTCCAATGTGTTTACCAAATTCATATAATTGGATCGCATCTTCTTCCCTTGCATTTCCTATGAGCGAACCTATTTTGAGGCTTGCCCCTAAAAGCACTGCGGTTTTTAATTCAATCATTTTAAGGTACTGTGGGATGGATACCTTCTGCATTTTTTCATAATTCATATCCAGCTGCTGACCTTCACATACTTTAATCGCTGTTTCACTAAATATGGAGAGTAATAATGTGAGTTTATCCGAATTTACTTTACACAATTCCTGGTAGGAAGCGATCATCATTGCATCTCCGCTAAGTATCGCAATACTGCTGTTCCACTTTTCATGAACAGTTTGCTGATTTCTCCGAAGTGGTGCATTATCCATTAAATCATCATGAACAAGTGTAAAATTGTGGAACAATTCAATGGCAAGCGCTGCATGAATTACCTCATCCGTTTTTCCACCAAAAAAATCACATCCCAGATAAGCCAATACGGGACGTAACCGTTTACCACCAAGTGACATGATGTAACGAATAGGCTCGTATAACTCCTGAGGATTCGTTCCATAACGTTTATTGTTCAACGCTTTTTCGATGGACTGTTGATATTCGAATATTCTATTGTTCACTATATAAGGCCTGATGTTATTTATTTTCTATCATGTTTAGAAGATAATTGCCATAACCGCTTTTTAAAAGTGGCTCAGCAATTTTTTTCAGCTGCTCTTTATTAATATACCCCATGCGGTATGCAACTTCTTCTATGCAACCAATTCGTAATCCTTGTCTTTCCTCAATCACCTGAACAAATTGTCCGGCCTGCATAAGCGATGCGAAAGTACCGGTATCCAACCATGCCGTTCCTCTGTCGAGGATCCCAACTTTCAATTTTTTTTGTTCTAGGTAATGTTTATTTACATCTGTAATTTCGTACTCTCCCCTGGCACTTGGTTTTAACAATTTTGCTATTTGCACAACGGAGTTGTCATAAAAATACAAACCCGGAACTGCATAATTTGATTTAGGTTTTAATGGTTTTTCCTCGATAGAAATCGCGTTGTTGTGACTATCAAATTCAACAACTCCATAACGTTCCGGATCAGAAACATGATAAGCGAATACTACTGCTCCGTCTGGATTTTGATGTTGTTGCAACAGTCTTCCTAAACCAGCTCCATAAAATATATTATCACCCAATACCAAAACCACCTTGTCTTTACCAATAAATTTTTCTCCGATCACAAATGCCTGTGCAAGTCCATTGGGAACTTCCTGAACAGCATATTGAAATTTACAGCCAAAGTTAGATCCATCTCCCAACAAGCGCTCAAAACTAGGTAGGTCGGCAGGTGTTGAAATAATGAGAATTTCTGAAATTCCCGCCATCATTAAAACAGATAACGGATAATAAATCATTGGCTTATTATAAACAGGCATTAATTGCTTACTAACAGCAAGTGTTAATGGGTGTAAGCGGGTACCTGATCCACCGGCTAAAATTATTCCTTTCATTTTTGCTTTCGAATTAGTATGAATGTTTCCAATACTTGTATATTCCAAGTATTACTAACGGGCTTCGAAATTACTTATAATAATGATACTGTCAAAGGGTATTAATAAAGGGTAATTTAATGTAATGGACGCTTCTTGATCATCCCGCCTTTGGTATCCTTTACCGGATTCATTACAATGAATGTATTGGGATCAATTTTTTCAATTTCAGATTGGAGCTTAGAAACTTCCAAACGTGTTATCACGGTGTAAATGATATCCATGGATCCAAGTTGTTCACCACGTTTTCCATAGCCACGTTTTCCATTGTAAATGGTTACACCTCGTCCCATTTTTTGAATAATCATCAGCCGGATCTCTTCACTATGTGTTGACACAATGGTGACACCGGTATACTCTTCCACACCCACCAAAATAAAATCCACTGTTTTTGATGCTGATAAATAAGCGAGTACGGAGTACATGGCTGTCTGAATTGTTAAAACATATGCTGCTAAAGAGAAGATCAAAATATTCAAAAGCAGAATCACATCTCCCATGGTAAGGCTTGTTCTTTTACTTACATAAATTGCCAGTACCTCTGTACCATCCAACACACATCCTCCTCTTACAGCGAATCCAATTCCGGCACCAATAAAAAAACCTCCGAAAACAGAAACCAATAGTTTATCAGTTGTGATCATAGGCATACTCACAAAGGTTAATGCTAAACCCAATCCCACGATTGCTATGATGCTTTTTATTGCGAACGCTTTACCAACTTGTGTATAACCTAAAATGAGAAAGGGTATATTAATGCCTACAATGAGTGCCGCAAGCGGGAATTGTGTGAGTGTCCGGACGAGAAGTGATATTCCCATCACCCCCCCATCAATAAATGAATTCGGCAATAAAAAACTTTCCAAACCAAAGGTGGCCGAAAAAATCCCAATAACGACCAGTAACCAATTTCTAACCGAGTGGAAAAAAGATACTTTAAATTTGTAAATATCTTTAGCGGTCTTGTAATTGCTCCCACCAGGCAGATTTTGATAACCAACCCACTGCATTATTCTTAAAAAAAGTTGTTGAATTTTGCTCATCTGTTCATTTCATATAAAAATTTATGGCCCGCTTCATAAGCTCTAAAATCACAAAAAGCAAATGAAACAGGCACATAAAATTAGTGATTGTGTAAATAATTAAGTAGAAAAAACCACCCATTTACACCTTACCCTAATTGTCAACTAGTTCATTAGTGCTTTTAATCCGAGGAGGCCAACTATGACAACAAAAATGATCATCAGGATAAACCCCCAACCCTGCATAAATTTCTTCTTTTTTTCCGTACTGGTTTCTATATTTTCCATAAAATGCTTGTTTAATAATTTGACATAATATCCCTGACGATTGAACCATCCGGATACCAGAATTAAATATCAACAGTATTAAAAAGGAAAATCAGATAAGCAGGCAACGATAAAACAGATAACCGGGAAGGTTTCCAAAATGATTTAATCTGTTGGTTGTATATTTTGTAAAATAGATGCTTGAAAAAAGTGCCTGAGCATTGCGTGAATACGACAATAAAAAATTAAGTGTCTCGAAATTATGCAAACATTCATTCGCACTTCCATTCAACCGTATACAAGAGAATAAAACACCTTCAGGTTGAATAAGTTGTGCTTTCTTATTACTGCCTGATGAGGTAAAACTGCTGCCTGCATTTGAATTTTTGCAGGAAGCATGTAGGGAACTTACTGGTTTTCCGCTTACTGAAAAAGCGATCAATAAAATTCCAAACAGAAGGAAGATATTTTTTGAAAACTTCATTTTTACAAAAATAGCAAATTAACTCAAAGGTTACTATAAAAATGTAACGATGCCCCGGTATTTTAATATCGTAAGGTAACATTTTTATTATGAAAGCGTTTAATCTATTATCACACCTAACTATCCGGAGCCATGCAAAAACTGAGTGATAACTGGATTACAGAAAGACATATTGATTTTGAATATAAAAAGTACATCCTGCTTGCTTATTTCCAGGAAATAAGTCATGAATTCAAAGGATGTAAGCTTTATCCTATTTTATCTGATTTATTGGTACATTATCAAACTACATTAGCTCTTAAAGAAAATAAGAACCTTTTGGCTAATAATTTCCCAAAGAGATTAACCGGAGTTGATATGAATCAGTTAAAAGTTCAATATGAACAGCTACTGGAAGATGATGACCTGATGCATGAAATTCAAAGCATCATTGATTATTCCATCCCAAAGTTTAAATATTACATGGAAGAAGGGAAAAAAATTTATGATGCAATTGAAGAACACATGAAATTGATTCCGATTGGTGTCGTCCCACTGCACATCGATGAAGGGTACTTATTGCTGAAGGATACCAAAGAAAAAAAGATAAAGGTATTTCAATATTTTATTAAGCTGTTTAATCATTCGAAGGAAGAGTACAGGGCCATTTATACAGATTACGTGGATGATTATCATCTTACTTTCTCCAATACATTTGAACAGATCAAACTGGAGCTTATTCAAAACTACAAATCATGGCCTAACCCAGCCACCTATGCGGTGGATACGGATTTAACAATTCCTTTCCAGGAAACCTATCTTCCCATTGCAAAACGTATGTTGGTAAGGTATATCTCTCAAAAAGCCGCTTAGTCGCTTTATCCGGCTTTATTCTGTTTTTCATTTTCCTGCCTGGCGCCCAATACCTCTTTTAAGTTGGGACGTAACCGGCTCTTATAGACAGATAAGCAATCTTCCTTTTTACGCCCCTTGCGCAATGCCCGTTGCTCTTCTATCGGCAGGGCAGCAATGTGCATGCATTCCGGTGTGCAGCATCCTTTCATTCTTTCTGCACATTTTTGGCATTGTATAAACAATAAATGACAATCGTCATTTGCACAATTCACGTGTGTGTCGCATGATTCTCCGCATTGGTGACACTGAGCGATCACATCATCCGTAATCCGTTCACCGACACGTTCATCAAAAACAAAATTTTTTCCGACAAATTTCGAGGGTAATCCTTCTGCCTTAATCTGTCTCACATAATCTATGATTCCGCCATGAAGCTGATTTACATCCTTAAATCCATGATGTTTAAGATAGGCACTGGCTTTTTCACAGCGTATGCCACCCGTACAATACATGATAATTTTTTTATCCTTTTTATCCTTTAGTTCCTCAATGACCAGTGGTAATTCCTCACGAAAAGTATCTGCATCCGGACAAAAAGCACCTTCAAACCTGCCTACTTCACTTTCATAATGGTTTCGCATATCCACTATAACAGTGTCCTTGCTTTCCATAGCTTCGTTAAATTCTTTTGCGGTTAAATGTTTTCCAACATTGGTAACATCAAAAGCACTTTCGTCCAGGCCATCGGCAACAATTTTGGGGCGAACCTTTATTGTTAGTTTGTAAAATGACTTGCCATCATCCTCAACGGCGATTTTAAAAGGCATGTCTTTAAAGAGTGTTTCTTTTTCGATGTTGTATTTGAAGATTTCCCAGTTTTCTTCGGGTACACAAAGCTGAGCATTGATTCCTTCCTGGGCAATATAAATTCGTCCAAGAACATGAAGCTTATTCCATTCAAAAAACAAGCGGTCGCGAAGTTCTTGCGGATGCTTGATAATTACATAGCGGTAAAACGAAACAGTGATTCGTTTAATGGTTTCTTCCTGAATTCGTTTTTTAAGCTCCTTTTTGTTAACTCTGTTTTGCAGTAACATAGTGTCAGGGGGATTAAAATGAACTACAAAGATATTTCATTTAAACAAATAAATAACACAAAATCTACAGAAACCATTGACAGGCTAATAAGACAATCAATTAAATTTTAACTTTGCCACTCATAAGAATTGATTCATCCAATGCATAAGCGCGAGAAAATATTAATCATCGGTTCTTCCGGTCAGATAGGGACTGAATTGGTACACCACTTAAGATCCATTCATGGAATTGAAAATGTTATTGCTTCCGATATAAAATTAACGGATCAGGCGAAAGAAGGACCTTTTGATGTTTTGGATGTCATGAATGCGGAAGGACTTTTTAACGTCGTTAAACGTCATCAGATCACTCAGGTTTACCTGCTTGCTGCCTTATTATCGGCAACAGCAGAGAAAATGCCCAAATTTGGATGGGATCTGAACATGATCGGGTTGTTTAATGTACTGGATCTTGCAAAAGAAAAGCACATTGAAAAAGTGTACTGGCCCAGCTCGATTGCTGTTTTTGGCCCAAATACACCAAAAGAAAATACACCGCAATATACCATCATGGAACCAAGTACGGTATATGGAATCAGTAAACAGGCAGGTGAGCGTTGGTGTGAATATTATTTCCACAAGTATGGGGTGGATGTAAGAAGCTTACGTTACCTGGGACTGATCAGCTGGGGCTCTGAGCCAGGGGGGGGGACAACAGATTACGCGGTTCATATTTTTCATGAAGCAATAAAAACCGGGACTTACTCTTGCTTTTTATCAGAGAATAGTATTCTTCCAATGATGTATATGCCGGATGCCATAAAAGCCACTTTGGACCTGATGCAGGCCGATTCTGAAAAAATAAAGATACGCTCCAGCTATAATCTGTCAGCATTTAGCTTTTCTCCAAAGGAATTGGCAGAAGAAATACGTAAGTTCATCCCTGATTTTAAGATCACTTATCAGACAGATTCCCGTCAGCAAATTGCTGACAGCTGGCCAAAAAGTATTGATTCATCGAACGCTAAAGCCGATTGGGGATGGGAACCTGCATACGATCTTACTAAAATGACAGAAGACATGATTGTTCATTTAAAAAAAATTTATGCGGTGAAACCTTTACAATAGAGGGGCGTAGAAGCTTTAAGTTATACTTTAATAACATTAAATTCATTGCTAATTCCTCCTTTAGAATGAAATTTCAGGTTTAATAACTGGACACTAGTAAGCACTCTATATCTCAACTAATGAAAAAAGCGATACTCATACTATTATTTATTACTTATAAAATTGGTATTGCACAATCATTTGAACTGATTGGAAACGATACTATCAATTTTACAGACACCTTTGGTAAAAGGCAAGGTAAATGGATTATTTTCAACAAAGATTTGCACCGTGAAGGATATGCCGATGATCAAAAAGTAGAAGAAGGTAAATTCATCGATAGTAAAAAAACCGGTATCTGGAAAGAATATTATCCCAATACAAATATTAAAAGCATTATTACTTATGAAAATAACCGTCCGAGTGGTTATGCAAAAATGTATCATGATAATGGTAAAATAAAAGAAGAAGGCTTATGGAAGAACAACCGATGGGTTGGTGATTATAAACTTTATTATGAAAATGGCCAGGTACAACAAGCCTTTCAATTTAATGTAAACGGTAAAAGAGAAGGTACACAAACTTATTATTACGATAATGGCCAGGTCATGATTGCCGGGAACTGGGCAGAAGGTAAAGAGTCGGGAGTATTAAAAGAATATTATGAAAACGGTGATCTGAAATCAGAAAAGAATTTCAATGGCGGCACAATGGACGAATCGAGCGTTAAAAATTATGAACCTAAAAAGGAAATTGCTGTAAAACCAGCAGAAAAAGTACCTGAACCTCCTCCAATTATTGCTCAAAAAACAGAAAAAGACAATTTAGGAAAAACATTTAATGGCGAAGGTTATTGGAAATTGTACAATACGAATAAACAGATTTCAAAAGACGGAACATTTGTAAAAAACCGATTAATTGACGGGAAAGTCTATCATTATTCACCTGACGGAATTTTAACAAGAATCGCAGTTTATAAAGATGGTAAATATGTAGGTGATAGTGTTATAGAAGAATAATTATCCCTGTTATTACAATCCTGAAAAAACTTAATACCTTTGGACGTATGAAAAATCATACGTCTTTTTTTTGAGAAAAAAGAACGTTAACTTATTTAAAAGACTCTAAATTATTTATGCAGGATCAACTGTTTATTTACAACACACTTTCTCGAAAGAAAGAACAATTTAAACCGATTACACCGGGTATGGTAGGTATTTATGTGTGTGGACCAACTGTATACAGTGATGTACACCTGGGCAATTGCCGTACTTTCATTTCATTTGATTTAATATACCGCTACTTTCTTCATTTAGGATTCAAGGTTCGTTATGTTCGTAATATCACAGATGCAGGTCATTTGGAAGGTGATCGTGATGAAGGTGATGACAAGTTTGCAAAAAAAGCAAAATTAATGCAACTGGAGCCTATGGAGATTGTGCAAAAGTATACAGTAGGCTTTCATGATGTGATGCGGGAATTAAACAATCTTCCACCTAGTATAGAACCCACTGCAACAGGACATATATGTGAACAGATCGAAATGATCAAACAGATTATAGCAAATGGATTTGCATACGAAATAAACGGCACTGTTTATTTTGACATTGAAAAATACAATGAGAAATTTGATTATGGTCAGTTGACCAACCGTAAATTAGAACAACTGTATGAAGGAACACGTGAATTGAATGGTCAGGATGAAAAAAAGGGACGTCTTGATTTTGCTTTGTGGATTGCCGCAAAGCCTGAGACACTTATGCGTTGGCCATCACCATGGGGCTGGGGATTTCCGGGATGGAACATAGAATGTTCTGCAATGAGCAGTAAGTATTTAGGAGACACCTTTGACATTCATGGTGGAGGAATGGACCTGCAGGCAACGCATCATACCAACGAAATAGCACAGTCACAGGCATGTAATCACAAGGCTCCTGTTAATTATTGGATTCATACCAATATGTTAACGGTGAATGGAACAAGGATGTCAAAATCTGCCGGTAATGGTTTTTTACCCCATGAGTTATTTACCGGTGATCATCCCTTATTGGAAAAAGGGTACAGCCCAATGGCTGTACGTTTTTTCATGATGCAAACCCATTATCGCAGCACACTTGATTTTTCGAATGAGGCATTACAAGCCTCTGAAAAAGGTTACAGCCGGTTAATGACTGCGATGAAAACAATGGAAACATTAAATTCATCTGCTACTTCTACATCCGACATTCCTGCATTAAAAAAGAAATGCTATGACGCGATGAATGACGATTTCAATTCTCCTATACTTGTTGCTAATTTATTTGAAGGTGTACGTATCATCAATTCTGTTCATGATGGGAAAGAAACAATTACTGCCGCTGATCTGAAAACATTACAGGAACTTATGCGGGGTTTTGTTTTTGATGTTCTTGGATTAAAGGCCGAACAAGGATCAGCCGGGAACGATGCTGTGTTAAACAATGTGATGGAAATTGTATTGAACATGAGGCAAGAAATTAAAACAAGAAAAGATTTTGCTGCAGCTGACAAACTGCGCGATGAACTCAAAAAAAACAATATCACTGTTAAAGACACGAAAGATGGCGCTGTTTGGGCGATTGAAAGTTAATATACTATTTCCTACGATTCAAAAGTATTACCGCAATTTTTTAAAAACTGCGGTAATACTTTTTTCCAGTCTATTACTTGTTTGCTGTCACACAGATTCTAAAGAAAAAGTAACAACCACACCAGCACCCCTGCAAAAGCAGAGGGTACCAGTGCCATCCTTCAATACAGATTCTGCTTATTCATTTATAAAAACACAAGTGGATTTTGGTCCTCGTATACCGGGTTCTGCTGCCCATGCCGCATGTGCCAATTATCTGGTAGAAAAGTTAAAATCCTACCAATTCGAAACCATTGTTCAAAAGGGCACTGTACAAACCTTTGATAAAAAAAAATTCAGTTTAAAAAATATTATTGCCTCTTTTAATCCGGAAGCAAGAAGCAGGATTCTTATCTGTTCGCATTGGGATACTCGTCCCTGGGCAGATGAAGACAGCGGTGAATACGCCAGCAAGCCCTTTGATGGTGCGAATGACGGTGCAAGCGGAGTGGGTATCGGACTTGAAATCGCAAGGCAGATTAATTTATCAAACCCAACTATTGGTGTGGATATAGCATTCTTTGATCTGGAAGACTATGGAGATCCGGATGGAGATGATAAATCCTGGTGCCTGGGTTCACGTTACTGGTCAAGCAATTTACACACGCCAGATTATGCTGCCAACTTCGGAATTCTGTTAGACATGGTTGGTAACAGCCATGCTATTTTTCCAAAAGAAAAACAATCGGTAGACTTTGCCGCCACTGCTGTGGATAAGGTATGGAAAACTGCTGCTGAATTAGGATATAGCAATTTTTTTGTTCCTGAAATAAGAGAACATGTAGGTACGGATGATCATATTTTTGTAAACAGGGCAGGCATTCCTTGTATGGACATCATCGAGTATGATCCGAAAACAGGAGGTTTTGGAGATTATCACCATACCCGGAAAGACAATATGGATCTCATCGATAAGCAAACGCTGAAGGCTGTGGGACAAACTTTATTACAGGTTATTTATACTGAAAACTAAAATGAAGATGAAAAAAATACTCATCATACGTTTTAGTTCCATAGGTGACATCATTTTAACCACCCCTGTAACACGCTGCCTGAAAACACAGCAACCAGAAACCGAAATTCATTACCTAACAAAAAAATCATTCAAATCCATACTGGAAAATAATCCTTACATCGACCGGATACATACCATTGAAAAAAATGTATCTGAAATTGAAGATGTGTTAAAAAAGGAAAATTTTGATGCAGTAGTCGACCTGCATAATAATCTACGTTCATTTCAAATTAAATGGATGCTAAAAAAGCCCGTGACTTCTTTCAAAAAATTAAATTTCAGAAAATGGTTACTGGTTAAGTTAAAGATCAATATTATGCCTCCCGTACATGTTGTGGACCGTTACCTGCAAACGGTTCATCATTTGGGAATACAAAACGATCTGAAAGGATTGGATTATTTTGTTCCTGAAAAGGACGAAGTCGCTTTGAACAGTTTGCCTTTAAACCATCAGCAGGGTTATATTGGTTTTGTGATCGGGGCAAAACATTTTACCAAGCAATTACCGGTAGAGAAAATAATTTCCATTTGTAAACAAACAGATCAACCACTAATTTTATTGGGTGGCAAGGAAGACAGGGAGCGTGGAGAAGAGATTGAAAAGGCTGTAGGCGAAAATGTTTACAATGCCTGTGGTATTTACAACCTGAATCAATCGGCCTCGTTGATCAGGCAGGCACAAAAAATTATTTCACATGACACCGGACTAATGCATATTGCTGCAGCTTTTAAAAAAGAAATCTTTTCTGTTTGGGGAAATACAGTACCCATATTTGGATTTGCACCTTATGCAGCAGCACCTTCATCAAAAATCATAGAGGTAAAGGGGTTATCTTGCAGACCTTGTTCTAAGATAGGATATGATAAATGTCCGGAAGGGCATTTCAGATGCATGCGGGATATTGATGAGAACCTGTTTCCTTAAACTTCAACATTATTAATTAATAGCAAATAACGCTTTCAGTTCTGTGGCTTCATTTGGCTTCATTTTACCCGCTAAAATAAGACTCAATTGTTTTCTGCGTAAAGCTCCTTCAAAACGTTTTTTTTCTTCCTCTGTTTCAGGAATAAGTGGAGGAACGGGCAAGGGTGATCCGTTTTGATCGACTGCCACAAAGGTGTAAATAGCTTCGTTGCATTTTACTTTTTTACCGGTAACAGGATCTTCCACCCATACGTCAATAAATACTTCCATACTGGTTGTAAATGCTCTTGAAACTTTTGATTCAAGTGTGACAATACTTGCATGATTAATGGGATTCTGGAAAGCCACATTGTTTACAGAGGCGGTCACTACCACTCTTTTACAATGCCTGTGTGCTGCAATGGATGCTACAACATCCATCCATTGTAAAAGCCGTCCTCCAAACAAATTACCTAAGGTGTTGGTATCATTTGGAAGCACAATTTGTGTTTGAGTAGTTAGTGATTCCTTCGCTGTCTTTGCTTTCATTGTGTATCTTTTTGCAAAGATAATCAGATTTCCTGAAATTCATTCAGCTTCGTGCTTACTAAACGGATACTTTGTACCTTCGTAAAAAAAATACATGGACTATTATCTATATATAAAATCGTTACACATTATTTTCATAGTAACCTGGTTTGCCGGTCTTTTTTATATTGTGAGGCTTTTCGTTTATCATGCAGAAGCGGAGCAAAAGACAGAGCCTGAGAAAAGCATCCTTCAGGAACAGTATAAAACGATGGAAAAGCGTTTATTATATGGTATTACCTGGCCATCCATGATTCTAACCCTGGTTTTTGGAGGGTGGTTACTGTGGCTGGCACCTTCATTTCTATCCCAGGGCTATTTTATTTTGAAATTGTGTTTTGTGGCAGGGTTGATTTTATACCATATCCAATGTCATGTCATTTTCAAACGTTTGCAACGGGATGAGGTAAGAAGTTCTTCTTTCAAGTTAAGAATTTTCAATGAGGTTCCTACAGTGATCTTATTTGCTATTGTATTTCTTATTGTTCTGAAAACAAATACAGGCTGGGTCTGGGGTATGCTGGGCCTAATCATCTTTTCCGCAACCTTGATGCTGGCAATTAAACTGTATAAAAAGAGCAGGGACAAAAATGAGAAGAATACGGATCAGTAACAAAACGATTCTTACATTTTTTTATACAGCCATACGTTTTGTTGCAACTGACGAAGCTCATTTAATTTAACAGTTGCTTCCTTACGATTCGAAAAATCGCCACAGCTTACTATATATAAACCTCTTTCATTTTGTCCGATGATGGAGGCATTGATGTTTTGCTGCTGGAGCATTTCTATGTATTTCAGTGCATTGGACTCTACTTGGAAACAGCCGGCAACTACATGGAAATTTAAGTCCATGTTTTTATCGTGTGCAACTGCGACAGCCGTTGTATCTGGCTTTATGGTAGCTACCATTGTTTCTGTCACCGGTTGAACAGAACCGCTTGTCGCTGCCGCCTTTAAGGAAGAAGTGTCCTTATCTGCCGGTGTTATTTCGGAAACGGCAGCTTCGTCCATTATAACCGTTTTATCCGTTTTCTTTGATTGAAACGGATTCACGTTGGCATTGTTTATATTGTTAAACAGATTGGTCTGATAAGGGATCCATATCATTGCTGCTATTAAGGGTACGGCAATGGTAAGTGCAACAATCCGTTTAATTGTTTTTTTACGACTGGGTAATGCTGCCGGTTCACGGTCCTTTAGTTGCTTTTCGATGCGTTTACCCAGTGTATCTTGTTTGATGGCAGGGGATTGAAAGGGAACGAGTCCGAATGCCTCCATCAGGTAGTTTTTAGTAGAAGGCTCAAACTGAATGTTGCGTTCAACATCCCAGTATAAGGCGCCTACATCTTCTATCACCACTTTTTTTCCAGCTTTTAACCGGTCATTTGCATGATTCACGAAAAGATCGATGTGCTTTAGGGCTCCGGTATAATCAATATTGAGTCCGTGAGCAATCTGGTTGGCAAGTAATCCATCATTTTGTTTCAAATGTTTATTGAAGACAATATTTTTAGAGGGAGGTGCAAATGTATGCTGAACAGGATGAATTTTAGCCGGGCTATAATTGGAAACAAAGCCACCAAAATTAGGGACAATGACACAATCATAGGTGTATAATAATTCGCTAATGTGTTTATCTATTTTCTGCATCTGCATGGAGGTAAAACTACAAAAATTTTGTGAGTTTTTTAAGGTCATCCGGCACATCAACAGCAACACTCTCGTAATCAGTCACCTCAACTTTAATTTTATATCCATTCTCAATCCAGCGTAGCTGTTCAAGGCCTTCCGCCATTTCAAGGGAGGAGGGCCTTAAGGCAGTAATTTGTGCCAAAATCTTTGTTTGATAAGCATAAATTCCAATGTGTTTATAAAAGGTGTAACCGGCCAGCCATTCGCCTTCTTTTTTGCCCCTGATATGAGGAATGGTTTGACGGCTAAAATAGATGGCCTCTTTCTCCTTATTCAATATGACTTTAGGAATATTGGGGTTCAATAAATCATCGTTTGTCATTATTTTTTTTACGAGTGTCGCCAACTGTACGTGGGGATGATCAAAACAGGAAGCTATTTCATTGATCTGTGAGGGATGAATAAAAGGTTCATCACCCTGAATGTTGATGATCACATCCGCCTTCAGGCCACTGTTAGTAATTGCTTCAAAGCAGCGGTCCGTACCACTTTGGTGCCGATCGCTTGTCATAACAACATCTCCTCCGAAATCTTTTACATGTTGTTCAATCCGTACATCATCTGTTGCAACCAGCACACCTGAAAGACGTTGTGATTTCTTCGCCTGCTCATATACCCTTTGAATCATTGATTTTCCGGCAATATCCACCAGTGGTTTACCGGGAAAGCGTGTAGATGCATAACGAGCAGGTATAATACCGATTATCTTCATAGTTGTTGTGCTGTGTTATTCTCTTTTAAAGCCATTTAAAATTTACATCGTTTTGTAAAAATACCAAATAAAAGTGTATCTACTGTTCAACAAAATAGTCCAACATTTTTTGTTAATTTTGCGGCCATGCGATTTTTTAAGCTTATAGTATTCATCAGCATTTTTTTTCTATTTACAGGGGCAAATTCTTCGATTAAAACAGTTTCCTGTAAAGAGATATTGGCAAAAATGCTGGACAGTATAAAAGCTATAAAAACACAACAATATTATTTGAAGGCTACTGAACGTGTGGAGAATCATTTATTATTTGCAGAATCAATTGTAAAAATTAATGAGTATCCTAAAAAAATATATTTCAAAAGCCTGGAAAAAAATGTAGAAGTATTGTGGATAACAGGTGCTAATAAAGGAAATGCAATTGTTCATTCAAAAAGTTTACCTTTTATCAATATGGATCTGGATCCGTATGGAGCCATTATGAGAAAGAACCAGCACCATACTATTTTCGATTTAGGTTTTCATTATATTGGTCAGACACTTGCTGCTACTATATTGCAGAGCAGCAAGACTTTTGATAAGCATTTTTCTTTTGCAGGAACATTAACATGGGATAAAAAAGAATGTTTTCAATTACTGATCAGTTATCCTGATTACAAATGGATACAGCACATTACAAAAAAAGGTGAAACGGTTACTCACATTGCCAAACTTTACAATACAAGTGATTTTAAAATAAGGTATAAAAATGATTTGTCCAGCTATTTCGGCACAATTAAAGAAGGAAAGCAACTCCTGGTTCCTGTTCCCTATTCGAACAGGGCCATTTTGTTCATTGATAAAAAAACCTGTTTACCGATCAATTTAAAAGTGTATGATGAAGAAGGATTATTTGAAGCCTATGAGTTTTATAATATACAGATCAACAAATCGTTTGCTGAAAATGAATTTTCAACCGCTTTTAAAGATTACAATTTTAAAAACTAAACTTAATTAATTGAAAAAATTAAGACCATCCAAATCAAATGAAATTTAAAATAATACATCCCCTGCACATTATTTTGATTGTAGCATTTGCTATGTTAGCCAGCTCCTTTGCTGTAACTAAAAAAGCGGAAGAAGATGGTGTAATGACCAATGATGAATTGCTAAAAAATATTTTTTCTGCCATTCAAAATTTGAAAACTCTGCGTTACAATCTGCAATGTAATGAACGCATCAAAGGACGTCTACAGCATACGGAATCAAAAGTAAAACTGCAGATCTCTCCACGAAAATTATATTTATACATTAAAGGGATTGAAGTATTATGGTGTGAAGGAACAAATAATGGCAACGCATTGGTAAACCCTGGTTCATTCCCTTATATCAATTTAAATCTTGATCCTAACGGATCACTCATGAGAAAGGATCAGCATCATACCATTAATGAGATGGGGTATAATTATCTGGAAGATATTATAAGGGATGGGTTAAGAAAATCAGCAGACAAGGTGGATAAACATTTCATTTATCTTGGAGAAGAAAATTACGATAACCGGCCTTGTTACAAACTCTCCATTACGTTTCCGGAATTTGCCTGGAATTCTTATACCGTAAAAAAAGGAGAAACACTTATTACCATAGCACGTAAACTTCATGTAAGCGAATACATGGTAATGGAAAATAATCCGGGAATCAGCTGGTATAATGATATTGAAGAAGGTGATGTAATAAAAGTTCCCAACTATTATTCAAAGCTTACACTTCTTTTAATTGATAAAGAATATTTTCTACCGGTGAATAATAAAGTATTTGATGACAAAGGTCTTTTTGAAACGTATGAGTATCATAATATGGAAGTAAATAAACCCATTGATCCAAAAGAATTTACCAAACATTTTGAAGGGTATAATTTTTAAACAAAAAAGCGACTTGCAGGAGCCGCTTTTTTTTGTTTAATCATTTATATACTTGTATATATTTTCTCTGAAGTTATTTTGCCATTTTCATCCCACATAGACCATTTCCCTACTTTCTTGTCCATTGCATAAAACATTTCGTAACGTTTGGTTCCATTTGCATCCCATATCATCCAGGTACCATTTTTTTTTCCATTCACGTAGAATGCTTCGGCTATTTTGTTTCCTGCTTCATCCCAATGTAACCATTGTTCATTCTTTTCATTGTTAAGGAAGATCCCGGTCTCTTTAATATTCCCATTTTCATAATAGTAGGTTACTTGTCCATTCTTTTTCCCATCCATCAATGTGATGCTTGCCAGTTTACTACCATTTTGCGAATATGTATTATAGGTGCCCGAATACAACGTACCTGTTGGCGTATAATACAAACCTTCTCTTAATAGAATATTTTGAGCCTGAAGCTGAATTCCGAAAAGCAGCAGGAACATAAAAAATACTATCCGGTTCAACAAAAATGCAGACGTTGCTGCAATTGTTGTTTGTTTTGCTATCGATTTCATAACGTTTGATGTTTTTATTTAAACAAATCAAACGCAAAAAAGGGACAGAAGTTTATCTTTTGCCAAACAATTTGATAAAATAACTCTAATGTTAAATTATCGTAAACTTAACACGTCAAAAAAAAGTTGTTTTTTATCGTTTAAAAAGAGGTACAGTTAAAACAGCGGGTTATTTAGAGGCAATTTCTATAACAAGGGGTGTGTATGAAAACAAATTGATGGTGACACATGCTTCATTATATGAGATATAATGAACTGCTGCTTCTATTGTTGATGTAAGAACATCTGTAGAAACAATTGCCGTAAAGTTTCCTTCCAGATCGCTGTATACTTTTTTTTCCCCAATCACAATTTCAGCGCCTGCAATTTCTTCACCGCTTTGTTTATCGATTATTTTTCCATTGATGAGTTTGGTATTAGAGCGGTCAGGAGTTCCGGCAGGCGTAGTACCTGCATATACCAGGTTTCCAATAAGAAGGGTGATCAGAATCAAACTATTTTTAAACATATACTTTAAAATTTTCTATGCAAAAGTAAAGTTTGCTTTAATTATTCCCTTTAAGCACAATTTAAATTTTCGTTAAATATGTGTTAAAAAAAAGCTAAGTGCCCTTTACTAAAGGGATACAAAGATAAGACAAATTCCCTAAAGTAAAATTAATTTTAATTTAATGTCAAACAATGAATACAAAATTACTTTAGCGGACTATAAAAAAAGAATGGTCGCATCAAATTTTAAAATTCTAATTATCGATACAGAACCAGAAGTTATTTCTACTGTTGTTTCGATTTTAAAAACAGAAGGCTTTTCTGTACTTACTTGCTGTAATTCCAAAGAATCTATTCAATTAGCGATAGATTATCAACCGGAATTGATCCTGGTAGATTTACTCATGCCTGAAATGGATGGAATAGACATCTGTTTGGAACTGAGGAAAAAGAATGAGCTAAAAAGTTCGCTAATTGTTTTCCATACCGAAAGAAATGAAGATTATTCACAAATTGCGGCTTTTAATGCAGGAGCAGATGATTACATCATTAAACCCATTAAAGCGAGAGTATTGATCAGCCGCCTAACCGCTTTGCTTAAACGTCATAACACACATAACAAAAGGCCAAAAATTGAAAGGGGGCTGCAGGTGGATCGGGAGCGTTACCTCATTTTCAAAGATGGTGAGGAAATTATTTTACCACGCAAAGAATTTGAATTATTAGCACTTTTAATTGCCTCCCCCCGAAAAGTGTTTACCCGGAAAGAAATTTCCAGCACTGTATGGGGTTATGAAGTTTTTACGAAAAACCGTACAATCGATGTTCATATCCGTAAACTTCGTGAAAAACTTGGCGAAAAATACATCAAGACCATTAAAGGAATCGGGTACAGTATAGAATTATAACGTTTTTATTTTTTTGTTGCCGGGTTTCAATAAACAGGTTTCCGGTTATTCCTTCCCTCCTATGGATAGCCATATGGCATCCCAATTTTTCTATATTTGCAGGGATCTAATCCCTTAAAATTTCAACCTGATGAAAAAACATGTACCTGCCCTTTTATTGCTACTCTGTATTTCAATTGTTTTATTAGTTGATTCCTGTAAACCGAGAATCAAGGATGAAACGACTGCCGCTGATTCAACAACGATCATAAATCTGGAAGAGATCAGCATCTCTGATTTGCAGGATGGATATAAACAAGGAAAGTACACCATTACAGCGGTTGTACAAAACTATTTGAACAGGATCAATGAGATTGATAAAGATGGTGCGGCTCTTCACTCTGTTATAGAAGTAAATCCGGATGCGGTAGCCATTGCAGAAGAACTGGACAAAGAGCTGAAAGCAGGAAAAAACAGAGGACCTTTACATGGTATTCCCATTCTTTTAAAAGATAATATTGACACACATGACAAAATGCATACAACGGCCGGGGCAATTGTATTAAAAAATTCAATCCCTTTACAAGACAGTTGGGTAGCAAAAAAATTAAGAGAAGCCGGAGCAGTTATTCTTGGCAAAACAAATTTAAGTGAATGGGCACACTTCAGAGCGCAGTTGGCAACAAGCGGTTGGAGCGGTCTTGGTGGCCAGACAAAAAATCCTTATGTACTCGATAGAAACCCTTGTGGTTCCAGTTCCGGTTCAGGAGTAGCGGTGGCAGCAAATTTATGTGCATTGGCAATAGGAACAGAAACCGACGGATCCATTGTTTGTCCTTCCAACAATAACGGAATAGTTGGTTTAAAACCTACAGTGGGCTTAATAAGCCGTGCAGGTATTATTCCGATTTCCTTTACACAAGATACCCCCGGTCCAATGGGACGCTCTGTAAAAGATGTAGCAATTAGCCTGGGAGCATTAACAGGTATTGATCCTGCTGATAGCAAAACTACTGCATCACAGGGAAACACACATACAGATTATACAGCTTTCTTAAAAACAGATGGTTTAAAAGGTAAACGCATTGGTTTTCTAAAAAACAGCATTGGTTTTCATCCCAAAGTGGATGTATTGATAAACAAAGCCATTGAAGATTTAAAAAGTCAAGGGGCAGAAGTGATTGAAATTCAATTCCCGCTAGACGGATCCACTTATAACGCCTCTTTCCAGGTGCTACTTTATGAATTCAAAGATGGTTTGAATAACTATTTTACAGGTTTGGGAACAACTGCACCGGTAAAAAGTTTAAAAGAACTGATCGAATTCAATAAAAAGGATTCGGTTGAGCTGAAATATTTCAATCAGAATTTTCTTGAAATGGCGGAGGCGAAAGGGGATCTGGGATCGGCAGAGTATAAAAAATCACTGACTGCCATGTTAAAAGCTACACGTGAAAATGGTATTGACAAATTACTAAAGGATCATCAACTGGATGCATTCATGGCACCAACAGGCGGACCTGCATGGAAAACAGATATAATCAATGGTGATCTATTTTTAGGAAGCAGCTCTTCCTATGCTGCGATTTCCGGCTATCCCAGTATCTCTGTTCCGATGGGCTTTATTGAGGAGTTGCCAGTAGGTATCTCCTTTTTTGGCAAAGCCTGGAGTGAGCCTCAATTATTGGAGATCGCTTATTCTTACGAACAAAAAACAAAACATAGAAAAGCACCGAAATATATAAAGACCAACTGATTATATGCCGAAATTATCTTCTATCGTGTACTTCAAAGAATAGAAGGCAACAATTTAGCTTTCTTCACGTATTTTAATCAAATTGTATTGAAAGTTTATTCAATGTACCAGTATCCTTTATGACAAAAAAAATAAATAAAATACAGATACGTCACTTAAAACTCAAGGACTATGAAGGTTTGAAATCAACTATGGTAGGTGCCTACAAGGACATGGAAGGATCGCATTGGGGAGAAGATCACATTGCACGTTTATTAAAAAAATTTCCGAAGGGACAGCTTGCTGCTATTGTGGATGGAAAAGTGGTAGGCTGTGCTTTATCACTCATCGTGAAATCAGAAGATTTTGAAGAGGATCATACTTACCAGGAAATCACCGGTAATTATACATTTGATACACATAACCCTGACGGTGATATTTTATATGGGATTGATATCTTTATCAGTTCGGAGTACAGGGGTTTACGATTGGGCAGGCGCTTATATGATACACGTAAAGAAGTATGTGAAAAGCTGAACTTAAAATCAATTGTGTTTGGTGGCCGCATTCCGAATTACAAAGATCATGCTGATAAAATATCACCAAAGGAATACATTCAAAAAGTTAAACAAAAAGAAATATATGACCCTGTACTCACTTTTCAGCTAAGTAATGACTTCCACGTTTTAAAGGTCATCAAAGGGTATTTGCCCGATGATAAAAGTTCACAGGAGTATGCCACACTCCTTGAATGGAACAACATCTATTACCGTCCTTCACAAAAAGTGATCAACACCAAAAAATCAGTTGTTCGCCTGGGACTTGTACAGTGGCAGATGCGACCGCTTAAAAATATACAAATGTTATATGAACAGATGGAATATTTTGTGGATGCCGTGTCGGATTACAGTTGCAATTTTGCCTTATTTCCCGAATTTTTCAATGCCCC
>CAZMRM010000002.1:0-27365 GCA_964568515.1 uncultured Chitinophaga sp.
CCGGGATCCACATTAATATAGGGATCCAGCTTTTGAATGGTAACAGTATATCCTCTTGCTTGCAATAGTTTTGCTAAAGATGCTGCCAGGATTCCTTTTCCCAGTGAAGAAGTAACTCCTCCCGTAACAAAAATGTATTTTGTAGATAATGACATGTTGGTGGTATATTTTTTCTTTTCCTTAACTGACCGAATAATCTCCCAGTTGCCAACTGTCTGCTCACCTGACTGTGAGTTAGGCAGGTGGCCGTTATTTTTTGGTCATACAAAATTACGGATTTTTTTTCGCAGAAAAAATCTTTTGTATTTTTTGTTGAAAAAATAATCCTTCCAAGTGCTATGAGTACAAGGGTTTCCCTTTCTGTTATACCTTTAATATCATGGAAGACATTGATTTAAGGCTAAAAAGTGAAGATAAGACTAGCAGTAGGTAAAAACGGCAATTGATCTACACGTTTATACTGAACACGGTCAAAATAAAAAATATTATTACGATCATACACGTTGGTAGCTCCTACGGCAACTTCCAGTTTTGTATTGTCTCCAAACAAAAAGGTACGTTTAACATTAATATCCAGCCGGTGGTACCAGGGTAATCGTTTAATATTACCCGAATCGAAAAAATAGTTCAGATTTCCGTTACTGGTGGTATAATCAGTAATCAATCCGTCATTAAAAGGAAGATTTTCATAAAAACCTCCAGTCGGTTTAAATGGGAAACCCGATCCAAGACTCCATCTTGCATCTATTTCCCAGTTACGATTCTTTCCAAAAGTATACGAAACAACAATATTGGCATTGTGACGACGATCAAAATTGGGACGATACGAAATCTTATTTCCATTTTCATCTGTTAAAACGCCATCATACCTGGAAACAAATGAAAGAGAATAAACCAACCAAACATACAAACGTTTGTATTCATGCTTTAAAACAACATCTATTCCTTGTGCTTCGCCGGTTTCATTAATAAAATCATTATCCGTATCTTTTAGTTTATTGGGATTTAAATTGGTTAAATGAATAAAATCTTTGCGGTAAGCCTCTATATTCAGATCCAGGTGCTTCGTTAAATCAAATTCAAAACCTCCCACATAATGAATGGCCTTTTGCAGTTTACTTTTTGCCGCAGTACCATCGGGCATTGGGGGAACGTCATCCGGACCGGAAAGGAAACCATAAAACAAATTAACCACATCCCTGTCGGAGTTGGCTGCTATTAAATTCTGAGAGTAAATACCTCCCGCACCTTTAAAGCGTATGCGGGAAGTTATATTGTATTTAAAACCTAAACGGGGTTCAGGAGAAAATTCATTAAGAGATGCATAATACTGAAGTCTAAGACTCGGTTCCAGAATTAACTTTTTATTTCCCGAAACATATTTATACTTTACATAACCACCAATTTCTGTTGTATTTTCAACCTGGGAAATATGTCGTTTTGCAGCATTGTAAAAATCAAAATCGGTACGGAAACCCAATACTTCAAAACCATAATTCAATTCGTTTTTCCCTATAAAATAAGTAAAGCCGAGTCCCATATTAAATCCATTGATACTGCTTGCCTTTGGTTGCTCCAGTTCAGGTTTTAACTCAACTTTGTATTGAGAATAAGCAAAATTTCCATTGACCAGGATAGGTGAATTCTGAGGAACAAGCAAAAAATTACCACCACCACCATAGGATTTCCAATTCATATCCTGAAGTGATTTATAACTCACCTTGTCATTAAAATTAAAACCAAATAAATTCAGCTTACTTCCATTATTCGAATTAAAAGAGATTTTTCCGTAATAATCATTAAAACTGAATGGTAATCCATTAGGATCAATATAATTGTAAAGTATTTTAGATGTTGAAGGCAGATAAGATGTTTTAGCCGAAAGAATATAAGAAATGGTGGATGAACTGCCTTCTTTATACTTTTTTAGCGGCCCCTCTAACAGGAGTTTTGCACCAAACGGACTTGCAGCGACTTTACCGGCCAGCCTTTTTTTGTTTCCATCCCTTGTAGTGATATCCATAATGGATGATATACGTCCGCCATACTCCGCTCCAAAACCGCCTGCATATACATCGGCGTTACGAATGATATCGGCATCAAAAACAGAAAACAAACCAATGGAATGAAAAGGATTGTAAACAATCATTCCATCGAGTAAAACTTTATTCTGAATGGGTGATCCTCCACGAATGTATAATTGTCCTCCCTGATCACCTGTAAAAATAACACCAGGCAAAACCTGTAAGTACTGAGCCAAATCCGGTTCTCCACCAACAGTAGGCAATTTTTTGATAATGATGGGATCGATTTTATTGACAGAAATTTGTGTTTCACCTTGCTTGGCAGCTTGCACAGCGGATACCTCCACTTCTTTCAATTTAATATTGGATTGAACAAGATACAGCTTCTTCGAAATCATATCCCCCGCCTTGACAATTACCGATTCCTGAAGCGTATCATAGCCAATACCTGTTACCATGATGGTATACTCACCCGGCGGGATCTGAGAAATGGAGAAATATCCATTGACATCAGTAGATTGCCCGAAGTTGGTACCTTTTAGAAAAACGGTTGTGAACAGTACCGGTTCCCCGGATTCCTTTAAATATACAAAACCTTTAATGGTGCCTGTTTGGGAAAATGACATGCCTGTCAGGAATAAAAACAGAACCAACAGATAATGCTTATTAAATTTCATACACATAACATTTAAAAAGGTGTGCTGCTCAAGGCAAGTAAAATTAATAATTAATTATTTTATTTCTGCCAGAGACAGTATATAATTAAATTCATCAGCAGTAACAGCAGATACGGACAAACGGCTCAGCTTAATAATTTGCATATTGGCTAATTTTTTATCTTTTTTAATTGTGGCTAAACTTACCGGTTTCTTTAATGCTTTAAACGGTGCTATTTCTACTACACTCCAATTTTCTGTTGTGGTGGGATCCTGATAGTGTTCTTTCACAACTTTGGCAATTCCAACTATTTCCAGCCCTTCATTGCTGTGATAAAAAAATACCAGATCCCCTTTTTTCATAGCACGCAGGTTGTTGCGTGCAGCATAATTACGAACACCATCCCACACGGCTTTTTTGTCTTTTACAAACTGATCCCAGCTATATTTAAACGGTTCTGATTTTACTAACCAATGATTCATGGACTTAATTTTTTTATGAAAAGGAAACAGTTAATGCAAAATTTTAAACATGAGTTCTTTCAGCAACTCACCTTCCGTTGCCGTTCCTCTTTCTACTCCTTTGGATTTTAAATCGTATTCCCGCAAAAAACCAAAGATGGATTTCAATTTTCCAATGCTGTAATTTTTTGCAGCACGCTCATAGTCCCCTACAAAAAACGGATGCACCCCCAATGCAGAAGCCACACTTGTTTTTGATTTATCAGGAACAAAATGGTAGGTCAATAATTTACAAAAGTATCCATAAAGGGAGGTAATAGTCATCACCATAGGATGTTCCTTTTCATTTGCTGCAAAATAATTGATAATGCGATTTGCCTTTACAACTTCTTTTTTTCCAATCGCTGTTTGCAATTCAAATACATTATATTCTTTACTGATTCCAATATTTGTTTGAACTTGCTCCGGGGTGATCTCTGATTTAGCAGGTAAATTGATCATCAATTTATCCAGTTCATTGGAAATTTTGCTAAGGTTGGTACCCAGGTATTCGGTCAGCAATGCACTGGCTTTAGGTCCTACAGTGTATTCTTTTCCCTTTAAATAATTATTGATCCAGTCGGGTACCTGGTTATCATATATCTTTTTTGATTCAAACAGGACCGCATTTTTGTCAATCAGCTTTGCAACAGCTGTGCGCTTATCAATCGTTTTATATTTATAGCAAATAACAAGGATGGTTGATTTCTGAGGATTTTCAATATATGCAGCAAAAGGGTGCTTTGCTTTATCTTTACTTTTGGAATCCTCATCCCCTTTTCCAACTAAATCGCGTATGTTCTGAGCTTCTTTGATAATTACTACCTGATGCTCACTCATCATAGGAAAACGTTTTGCAGCAGCAATAATATCTGCAGCACTTACATCTCTTCCGTATAAAATACTTTGATTGAATTCTTTTTCCGTTTCACCCAGCACCTGTTGTTCAATATAATCGGAAATGATGTCAATAAAATAAGGTTCATCACCCATTAAAAAATAAACAGGGCGATACACCTTTTTTTTCAATTCCGACATTATCTCATTAAACTCCATAAGCGCCTTCTAATTCACGGGATATTATTCAAATCTTAGATGTTTAACTGTTAAACCGTTATTGATAAGCTCATTGAGTGAATCAATACCAATTTGTAAATGTTCACTTGCATAATTTGCAGTAATCTGCTTATCGCTTTCTGTGGTTTTTACACCTGTGGAGATCATTGGCTGATCACTTACCAATAATAAGGCTCCTGTAGGTATCTGATTATAAAAACCGGTAATAAAAATGGTCGCGGTTTCCATATCAATTCCCATGACACGTATTTTACGCAGGTAATCCTTAAATTCATCGTGATGTTCCCATACCCTTCTATTGGTAGTATATATTGTGCCCGTCCAATAATCCTTTTTATGATTTCTAATCGAGGTAGAAATCGCTTTTTGAAGACTGAATGCAGGTAAAGCAGGAACTTCCGGCGGGAAATAATCATTGGAAGTACCTTCTCCTCTGATTGCTGCAATAGGTAAAATCAAGTCTCCCAGCTCATTTTTCTTTTTTAATCCTCCGCACTTACCTAAAAACAATACAGCTTTTGCATGTATTGCACTCAGCAGATCCATAATAGTTGCCGCATTTGCGCTTCCCATACCAAAATTAATAATAGTGATCCCATTGGCTGTTGCATTGGGCATGGGCATATCCAAACCATTTATCTCAACATTATTCCATTCTGCAAACATTCGAACATACTTGTTAAAGTTAGTAAGCAGGATGTATTTACCGAATGCATCTAAGGGGGTACCCGTATAACGGGGCAACCAGTTGGCTACTATTTCTTCTTTACTTTTCATAACAGATTTTTATGGATCCGATAATACAGATGCTATCCAGCGAAAATACAAATTATGAACGGTGCAGAATTCGTTGTTAAGAATTTTTTATAACTATTCGCGTTGCTGATCTCCATTAATTTTTTTTATTTCGTGTAAGATGCAAACACTGAATTTACCGCCTTATCCCTTTAAAATAAAGCAGGAAGGATCTTTTACTCATATTTTTGATCCTTTTAGGAAAAAATACCTTGTCTTAAGTCCTGAAGAATGGGTCCGGCAACATTTTTTACAATACCTGGTACGGGAAAAAAAATTCCCTGTATCACTCATTAGTATTGAAAGGGGATTAAAATACAATCAATTGCAGAAAAGGGCGGATATCCTTATTTATAATACCTTGGGGGCCCCTCATTTATTGGTAGAATGCAAGGCACCTGCTATTAAAATCACACAGGAAGCATTTGATCAGGTAGCACGTTACAACATGGTATTTAAAGTAAGATACCTGGTTGTAACCAACGGAATGCATCACTTTTGCTGTGAAATGGATTATACAACAAATAGCTATGTTTATCTGAAAGAGATTCCCTTCTATAATCCCGGAAGGTAAAATAAAGGATGACCGATTTCGTTTTTGGGTGAAATAACTCTAAAAATGATGTCAATAAACTAATTAATAATTTTTTATATTTGCATCAATTAAATAAATTAGAACAAATAGAAATTACTATGGATTTAAGCGGAATTATTTCAATTGCAGGAATGAGCGGATTATACAAAGTTGTTGCTCAAACAAAGAGCGGACTTGTTGTGGAATCATTGCTTGATAAAAAACGGGTACCTGCTTATTCTACAAGCAAAGTAAGTGCTTTGGAAGAAGTAAGCATTTATTCAACCGGAGATGATGTACCCTTAAAAGATGTTTTCCAGAAAATTCATAACAAGGAGAAAGGTGAGACAAAAATTGATCATAAAGCACCTGATACAGAATTAAGAAAATATTTTAAATCTGTATTTCCGGAGTATGACGAAGCAAGAGTATATGTTTCTGACATAAAAAAAGTAATCAGCTGGTATAACACACTTGAAAAAGAAGGGTTATTGACTAAAAAACCCGATAAAAAAGAAGAAGACAAGCCAAAAGTTAAAGCTGTAGCTGATGCAAAAGGAGCTGTAAAAACAAAAACAAAAGATACTGCGAGCAAACCTATTAAAACAGCAAGCTCTAAAGTAAAAACACCGGGAGTTAGAAAAACTGGTGTAGCCTGATACAGTTTGAGTGTGAGAACAGGAGTGGTTAAACCCTCTGAACTCACACTTACACTATTTTTTTCCAATTTTTTTACTCTGCGCATTCGCATCCATTCTTCATATTCACTCTGCTTTTGATGTTTGTTTTTTTATTATTATTACCATAAAATATTTTTTTTATGATGGAAACACAACAGCCGGTTATACCTGCAAAAGCCCAACGCCAATTTTTGCCAACTGATTTTACAGTAAACACCTGGCCCGAAGTAGAACCTTTTTTTAAAGATCTAAAAAGCAGGGCGATCCGGTCTGCTGCCGATCTGGAAAAATGGTTGCATGACAGGAGTGAACTGGAATCTGTAATCAGTGAAGATCTGGCTTGGCGTTACATCAAAATGACCTGTGACACCACCGACCAGAAATTAGCTGACTCTTACAATTACTTTATCTCTGAAATAGATCCGCACATTGCTCCTTATAGTAATGAACTGAATAAAAAATTTATAGGTTCTGAATTTTTAGCAAAGCTCGATCAACAAAAATATCGTATCTACATTCGTGGTATAAAAAAAGCGTTGGAGCTTTACAGAGATGAAAATGTTCCCTTGCTTACAAAAATTGCGACAGAGGCACAAAAATATGGTGTTATTTCCGGTGCCATGACCATTGAATGGAAAGGTAAAGAGATTACCCTACAGATGGCCGTTAGCTTAATGAAAGATACCGACCGGAAAGTAAGGGAAGAAGTATTCAATAAAATTCAAAAAAGAAGAGAACAGGATGAGAAGGTATTGAATGAATTGTATAGTGAATTGGTTACCTTGCGGCATCAGGTTGCATTAAATGCCGGTTTCAAAAATTATCGTGATTATAAATTTGATGAATTAGGCAGATTTGATTATACGGTAGACGACTGTTACAATTTTCATACATCCATTGCAAAATCTATTTTATCACTCGCAGAAGAATCGGATAAGGAACGCAAACGGTTATTAAAGCTGAATACGCTTCGTCCATGGGATACGGAGGTGGATACCGATGGAAAAACGGCATTGCATCCTTTCCGGAATGGAGAAGATCTGGTTAATAAATCAATCGCTTGTTTCACAAAAGTTCGTCCGCAATATGGAAAATATCTGGAAACGATGAAAGCGATGGGGCATCTCGATCTTGAATCCAGAAAAGGAAAAGCACCGGGTGGCTATAATTATCCGCTCTATGAGTCAGGAGTGCCTTTTATTTTTATGAATGCTGTTGGATTACATCGTGATATGGTGACGATGGTACATGAAGGCGGACATGCCATTCATTCTTTTGTTACCCACCACCTTGAAATCGTTGATTTTAAAAGCGCTCCTTCAGAGGTTGCCGAACTTGCTTCCATGTCGATGGAACTGATATCCATGGAACATTGGGATGTGTTTTTTGAAAATCCTGATGATTTAAAACGTGCAAAAAAAGAACAGCTGGAAAAAGCGTTGAAAACATTATTATGGATTGCGGTTATTGATAAATTTCAACATTGGATCTATCTTCATCCCACCCACACTTTTGTAGAACGAAGTGCAAGATGGAACTCTTTGATTACAGAGTTTAGCAGTAGCATTGTCAACTGGAGCGGTTTTGAGAATGTAAAAGCCCGCATGTGGCAAAATCAATTGCATTTATTTGAAGTGCCTTTTTATTATATCGAGTATGGAATGGCACAATTAGGAGCCATCGCCGTATGGCGTAATTATAAACGTAATCCTGAAAAGGCTCTCGATGCATACGAAGATGCTTTACGGTTGGGATATACGAAGTCCATACCTGAAATATACAAAACAGCGGGAATCGAATTTAACTTTTCACAAGAATACGTGAATGAATTAGCGGAATTTGTGAAAGGAGAATTGAAAAAAATTGAAAAATAAACTTATTTTAATAAAGCCTCAACAAACAAATAACGCAGGCTGTGACCTGCGTTATTTATTTTCTATTTCTTAACTATATGTATATGCTAAAGAATATTAACTTCCCGTTCCAGTGTAACGTTAAATGAAGACTTTACAGCATCCATTACCTGTTGGGATAATTCAAAGATTTCTTTACCTGTCGCTTTTCCGTAATTTACCAATACCAATGCCTGTAAGGTATGTACACCGGCATCACCAATTCTTTTACCTTTCCATCCGCATTGTTCAATAAGCCAGCCGGCAGCAAGTTTTACATTCCCGTTTTCTAAGGGATAAGCAACAATTTCAGGAAATTTTATCTTAAGTTTTTCAAATTCATCTTTTGAAATTTCGGGATTCTTGAAAAAACTACCCGCATTACCCAGTACCTTCGGATCTGGCAGCTTACTTCTTCTGATGGAACAAACAGCTTCGCCGATGACACGAATGCTTAATTCTTTTATACCCATTCGCTCCAGTTCCTTTTCAATGGCACCGTAACTGATTTTATATACGGGCCTTTTATTCAAACGATAAGTAACAGCAGTGATAATGAATTGATTTTTTAGCTCCTGTTTAAAAACACTTTCACGATAACCGAATTTACAGGCATCCTGGTTAAACGTTTGAGAAATTTTTTCATGAATATGGAATGCTTCCAATTCATGAAAACAATCCTTTATTTCTACGCCATACGCACCAATATTTTGCATAGGGCTGGCACCCACATTCCCTGGAATTAGTGATAAATTTTCTAATCCTGCGTAACCCTTATTTATACAATGTAGCACCAAATCATTCCATACTTCGCCAGCAGCAGCCTTTACATAATAAAAATCAGCATCTTCTTTCAGAAGCTGTATACCCTTCAAATTGTTTTTTAAAACAATTCCATCCACATTTTTTGTAAAAAGTAAATTACTTCCTCCTCCTAAAATTAACTTATGTAAATTGCGGTAATCATTTTCATTTAATAATTCTTTTAACTCTTCAACAGTGGAAAAAGCGGCAAAGTATCTTGACAAGGCATCGATTCCAAATGTATTTAGATTTTTTAATGAATAGTTTTCCTGAATAATCATTGTTGCTATCGATTTAATTGCAAAATGTATATTGCTTCAAGTTTAATTTATGGTTGTAAACTTTTAAAAATCTCATTCATTTCTTTGTTTGAAATTTTCTTATGGTCAGCTGTGTATGTAAAATTATCGTCACTGATTTCTTCGTTAACCACTGCAGTGGCATGAAAGCGCAATTCATAACCAAATTTTTCGAATTGATATTCCATCAATACACCATCAATTTTATAAAAAGGATTTGCAAAATTTGGTTTTTTAAAGTCCAGCTCTTTGGTGTAATAAATATCAAAACCCTTTTGATCTGAAGTTTTTGGTTTCACATGCACTTTAAAGCATTTGTATCCGGCAATTGTTTTCGTTTCCTTTGTAGGAATGAAATCGTAGGCAAACTCACCATTCTCTCTCTCAATATCAAATGAATTTTGCACGGCCACCATTTTTTTATTTAGCAGTTTCATGCAAACGGTGTTTGTCCCGTTTTCAGGGTTGGAAATAAAAGATGTATAAAATAAACCCATACCGGCACTCATAGTAGAGCTGGATTTATCATTCTTGAATCTAACGGTCATTTTTTGGGGTATCATATCTGCCATTATGCTTCCGTTTGAATTAAGCACGGCAACATCATATTCTATACGTCCTTCTGAAATGAACTTATCGTCTTTTCTCTTACATCCGATTATAGGAAAAATGTATACAAGTAAAATACTGCAGATTAAAAACTTCTTTTTCATTTATTGTATTCTCAATAAAAATACACTTCTCCAATTTTTGGGACTGAAAGATAGCAATAATATCATTGAATCTCAAAAACCCGCTAAAAATAGCCATTTGTCGATCATTTACACTGCCAGATAATTGTTTTAAATTCCTATCTTCGCATAACAAAACGTTTCAAAAGCTGTTATACTGAAGTGTTTCTCAAATAAACAGATTATTAAATTTTTAAATAGGTGAAGTGAGTGACCTGTTGAATGAATGAAAAAAGTAATTGTTTCCGTAATAAATGATTTAAGTACAGATCAGCGTGTACATAAAACCTGCAATACAATACATGCACTCGGTTATGATGTTATCCTCATTGGTCGTAAACAGCGTAAAAGCCAACCTTTATTACCCAGAAGATATGAATTAAAGCGAATGTCCTTGTTTTTTGAGAAAGGAATGTTCTTTTATATTGAATATCAGATCCGTTTATTTATTTATTTGTTGGTTAACAAAGCGGATATTCTTGTTTCCAATGACCTGGATACCCTTTTGCCAAATTATATTATTTCTAAATCGAGACGGATACCCCTTGTTTATGACACGCATGAATTGTTCTGTGAAGTTCCCGAATTACAGCACCGCCCTTTAAAACGCAGTATGTGGAAATTCATTGAACGCTCCATTTTTCCTCATTTAAAACATGTTTTTACCGTCAATGATTCTATTGCTGCTATCTATAAAAAAGAATACGGGGTAGATGTTAAAGTACTCCGTAATGTTCCTTTGCTTTTTAATCATACTCCTTTTATAAAAAAAACAAAAAAAGAGTTAGGTATTCCGGAGAATAAAAAAATCATTCTGCTTCAGGGTGCAGGTATTAATGTAAACAGAGGTGCCGAAGAAGCTGTTGAAGCAATGCAATATATTGATAATGCGATTCTATTAATCATAGGAAGCGGAGATGTGATCAAATTATTAAAACGGCTTGCTGTTGAATTGAATTTAAGCGCTAAAATCGTATTTATTGGGAAAATACCTTTTCAGGAATTACGCCAATATACCAGGCATGCAGACTTAGGTTTAACATTGGACAAAGGAACCAATCTCAATTATAAGTATAGCTTACCCAATAAACTTTTTGATTATATCCATGCAGGGGTCCCCATATTATCATCTGACCTGCCCGAGATCAAAAAAATTATCAATGAATATGATATCGGAGATTGTATTGATATTCATGATCCGGAACACATTGCAAAAAAGATATTCACAATGCTGCATGAAGAAACAATCCTTCAAGTTTGGAAAAAAAATACTAAAATTGCAGCCGAAAATTTAAATTGGGAGAAAGAAGAGATTCAGCTTATTACAGTCTTTAATGGATTTCGGAAACCTGTTGGTGAATAATCATGGATCAAAAACATTTACATATCATTTCTTTTGATGTTCCTTTTCCGGCAAATTATGGTGGAGTAATTGACATTTATTATAAAATAAAAACCTTACATGCACAAGGAATAAAAATTCATCTCCATTGCTTTGAATATGGCCGTGCCGAAGCTTTAAACCTTGAAAGCATTTGCGAGAAGATCTATTACTATAAACGAAAGATGAACAAACAGCAATTGTTTCTTTCTTTACCTTTTGTTGTAGTGAGCCGCTCTTCAGAAAAATTAATCGAAAATTTATTGAAGGACAAGCATCCGATCCTATTTGAAGGATTGCATTCTTGCTTTCATCTGGATGATCCACGTTTAAGCAACCGTACAAGAATAGTTCGCACCCATAATATAGAACACGATTATTATACAAATCTTGCAAAGGTGGAACGTATTCTGTTCAGAAAAATGTATTTCAGCATCGAAGGACGTAAGCTAAAGCGTTTCGAAAAGATATTACACAAAGCAAATCATATTGCCACCATCTCCTCCGCAGATGCTCAAACACTTGCAAAGGACTATAAAAATGTTATTCACATCAGCGCCTTTCATCCAAATGAACAAGTAAAAATAAAAGAAGGAAAAGGAAGTTTTTGTTTATATCATGGTAACCTGGAAGTGGGTGAGAATAACGAAGCTGCTCTTTACCTGGTAAATGAAATTTTTTCACGTATTACTATACCTCTAATAATTGCGGGCAGAAAACCTTCATCAGAATTAAAAATGGCTGTCGAAAAATATGACCATATTCAACTAAAAGCTAATATTAATACACCTGAAATAGATGAACTGATATCCAATGCACAAATTAATGTATTACCGACTTTTCAGGCAACCGGAATAAAATTAAAGCTACTTGCTGCTCTTTTTAATGGAAGGCATTGTGTTGTAAACATGCCAATGGTAGTTAACACGGGACTGGAACCTTTGTGCTCCATCCAAAACTCACCGGAAAATATGGCTGCGGAGATTACACGTTTATTCGATTTGACATTTGACATGAATGAAAAAGAAAAAAGAACAGCCATTCTGAATGATTCATTCTCCAATGCAACCAATGTAAAAAAACTAATCGAATTGATCTAGCTAAACAGGATCCACATCAATCTGAATTTTTACTGATTTGTAGTTATTGTCTGCCTTAAATTTAATTAATAGTTCATTAATTATTCTTTTAGCTTGTCCGACAGATACATCTCTTTCAATTTTCAGCAAAATATTTTTATGATATAAATTCCGGACTCTTGAGATAAGCGGAAATTCGGGACCTAATACACGTTTCGAAAATTGTTTACGCATTGTATCAGCCAGTTCTTTTGAAGCAGCATTCACCATATCCAAGTCTTTATGAATGATGGTCAACTCAATAAGTCTGTAATAAGGAGGATAATTAAAATTTTTTCTGTCCAGTAATTGTTCCGTATACATGGAAAGATAATCGTTGGCAATGACCTCCTGAATAATGCTATGTTCCGGGTTTTGGGTTTGAATGATGACTTTTCCTCTTTTATCCTTACGTCCGGCTCTTCCGGATACCTGAGCCATCAAATGAAAACTACGTTCAAATGACCGAAAATCGGGAAAATTAAGCATGCTGTCTGCATTTAATATGCCGACAACACTAACGTTATCGAAATCCAATCCTTTGGTTACCATTTGTGTTCCAACCAGTATATCAATATTTCTGTCTTCAAAATCCTGGATGATATGTTGATGTGCGAATTTACTTCTGGTGGTATCCAGATCCATACGCATGAGCTTAGCACCAGGGTAAAAAATAGCCAACTCCTCTTCTATTTTTTCTGTTCCAAAACCTTTCATTTTCAAGTCTGTATCTCCACAAGCTGCACAATTAGACGGAGGTTTTATAGAATAGCCGCAATAATGACATCGCAACTGATTGATGGATTTATGATAGGTTAAACTAACATCACAATTGATGCACTGTGGAACCCAGGCACAGAGGTTACATTCGAGTTGCGGAGCAAAACCTCTTCTGTTTTGAAATAAAATCACTTGTTCTTTTTTATTCAATGCTTCCGTAATTGTATCCAAAAGCATGGGTGAAAAATGTGATTTCATCACTTTCTTTCTTGTTGCTTCTTTTACATCTGCAATAAGTATTTCAGGCATTTGGACACCACCAAAACGCTGTTTGATCTCTGCCAGTCCATACTTTCCTTCCTGGGCATTAAAATAACTTTCCAAACTGGGTGTTGCAGAGCCTAATAATGTTTTGGCCTTATGAATGTGAGCTAAATAAATGGCGGCATCGCGTGCATTATATCGTGGTGCCGGATCGTATTGCTTGTAGGAGGTGTCGTGTTCTTCATCTACAATGACCAAACCCAGGTTACTAAAGGGCAGGAACAAAGCAGAACGTGCACCAATAATTAATTTGAACTGAGCGGTTGAAGATTCCAACCGATCCGGATTCAAAACAGTATTCCATATTTCAACGCGCTCATGTTCATTAAATTTACTGTGATAAACACCAACAACATTTCCAAAATATTTTCTCAACCGGTTAATTATCTGTGCTGTTAAAGCGATCTCCGGAAGTAAATACAACACTTGTTTCCCCTGAGCTAAAATGGTTTCGATCAGCTTAACATAAATTTCTGTTTTACCCGATGAGGTAACACCGTGTAATAAGATCACCTCCTTTTCTTCAATATGTTCCTCTTTTGTTTCCCAGGCAAATTGTTGCCGGATCTGATGAAAGACCCGTTGTTGGATTTCATTGAGTGAAGACGATTTGTTATCATACTCCTGAAGCGCAAATCTTCCTACCTCCTTTTCATAAATTTCAAAAATATTTTTTTTCACCAATGCAGCAATTGCAGACTCAGAACCAGGAACAAGTTGTAAAATGGCGGATTTTTTTACTTCTTGTCTTACCTGGGAATAACGTTTTGAAAGATTAATAAAAGCAATGAGCACTTCCAATTGCTTTGCTGCTTTTTTTTCCAATTTTGAAAAAATCTCTTTCAGGTTCTCTTCCTGATCCGCAAAAACGGTTATTCCAATAAAACTTTCTGTTTTAGCCTTGAATCGTTCCTTTAATTCCTCCTGTATCAGTACAGCGCCTTTTTCGATAAGAGATTTGATGATAGGATAAACTGTTTGTTGTTCGATGATTTGTGAAACATCATTTAGTGTCAAAACATGGCGTATTTCCAATGCTTCCACAATCAAAAATTCTTTATCCGATAGCTGGTTGGAATTGGATTGTTCAAATAATGGATTGATCACAATCTTTGTTTCACTTGCTAAACGCAAAGCACCTGGCAACGCTGCAACCATGATTTCACCGATGGTACACATATAATAGCTGCTCATCCAATCCCACAGTTCAAACTGCTGAAGATTTACGACGGGATGTTCATCCAGTACCGAATCAATATATTTAGCGGTATATTGTTTAGGCGGGTTTTCATGAATTGTTCTGATGAGCGCTGTATAGAGTTTTCCTTTTCCAAACTGAACCACCACACGTTTGCCAACGGTAATCTGTTCGTTCAGTTCATAAGGTATACGGTAAGTATATAAATTAGGAACGGCCAGCGGCAAAATAACATCTGCAAAATAAGTCGTACGGCTCATGTAACAAATATACATACAATGTATAAGTACGAATACCGGTGTGAATAAATTTCAATGACCTTTCAATGACGGCATTAGCTATAAGTTAGGTACTCTCTTCCTGATAACCGGCTTTTGATCGTTTCACACAATTAATTTTGAGTCTTGATTTAATTGGGATTACACTTTTTGCCTCGATCAGGCAAGCACTTGTACTCCATCAGAGTAATGCATAAAATTCTACTCAATTAGTTATCCAAACCAGTAATTGGAGACGAATGAATGAAGTATTTTCCATGTATATCCTTATACCGTTATATTGACAAAATTTCCAGCATCCTCAACAAGTCGGTATCCAGTATCTCTGTATGTTTGATCGCTTTATCAAAGGGTGTATAGGTAATTCGTTTATCCACGATACCAATCATTACATTGTGTTTTCCTGCAAGCAACGCCTCCACAGCTGCAAATCCAATTCTGCTGCTGTTTACCCGATCCATGGCAGTAGGATTTCCTCCCCGTTGAATGTGTCCCAGAATGGTTACACGCATATCATATTCCGGTAATTCTTTTCCGATCTTTTCGGCTATGCTAAATGCTCCGCCTGCTTCATCACCTTCTGCCACTATAATGATCTTAGAATTTTTGCTTTTACGTTTATTTTTTAAACGATTCACCAGATCATCCAGATCGGTTTTTGTTTCTGGCATAAGTATCGATTCTGCACCTGCAGCAATACCGGCACGCAAAGCAATCAGTCCGGCATCACGCCCCATCACCTCCACAAAGAACAAACGATCGTGGCTTTCTGCTGTATCTCTCAATTTATCAACGGCATCCACTACGGTATTGATAGCTGTATCATAACCAATTGTAAAATCAGTTCCGATCAGATCATTATCAATGGTTCCGGGGCAACCAACAATTGGAATATTGCACATTTGGCTCAGTTCCACCGCCCCGGTGAATGTTCCGTCTCCTCCAATAACAACAATACCTCCTATTTCATATTTATTGAGATTGGCAATTGCTTTTTTTCTTCCTTCAATTGTTCTGAATTCAGGGCTACGTGCTGTTTTCAGGATCGTACCTCCACGCTGAATGATATTGGCTACCGACTTTGCATTTAAAGGAATATATTCATCGTTGATCATGCCATCGTATCCGTGCATAATTCCCATTACTTCAATTTTGTGATAAATAGCAGTACGTACCACCGCACGTATACAAGCATTCATCCCCGGAGAATCTCCACCAGATGTTAATACAGCAATTTTTTTCATAACTTAATTATTGATGTTCTTCATTTCAACTTTATTAAAATTGAAAATCAGATTTATTAGCAATTCATGATTTTTTTAGAAAAAACATAGTTCAGCTATTATCGTTTCGTGGAGGGACGGTCGAAAAAGGAGCCTGATCGTGTAACAAATTTAAATCAATTATTCTTTACCTCTCTCAAGTTTATGAATTTTTTTTGTTCCTTCATAAATTTCATACTTCATAAAGCGGCATTCAAGCTGTCCGTTGAACAGAACTATCTTGCGGGTTGGGCGCAAACCAACATTTTTAAAGGCATCCATATTAGAGCTTAAAACCCAGCATTCGTAACCTGCAAATTTTTTCTTAAAGGTGTCCCCGATCATGTTATAAAGTTCTTCTATGTTATCCTTTACCATGCGTTCACCATAGGGAGGATTAATAATAACAACCCCTTTGCCGGCAGGAACTTCAAAATCCTTCATATTGCAATTGCGTATGCTTACAACATCTTCTACTTTTGCCAGTTTACAATTTTCCTTTGCTTTTTTTGCCACATTTGGCGACAGTTCCCCTCCCAGGATCTGCTGTTTATGATTGGTAATTTTATTGATAGTTGCGTCAAAAATAGTGTTCCATAGTTCTTCATCGAATGGCATAAATTTTTTCCATCGTTCGAAACCAAATTCATCACGGTAATAGCCGGGAGGAATGTTATTGGCAATTAAAGCAGCTTCTATCAGAATGGTACCCGATCCGCACATAGGATCAATGAAATTACTCCTTTTATCCCATCCGGTTAATAATATCATTCCGGCAGCGAGTACTTCATTGATGGGGGCCAGGTTGGTCTTGTCGCGATAACCTCGTTTATGTAAAGAATCACCTGAGCTGTCCAGAGACAGGGTCGCGGTATCATTAAAGATGTGCAGATTAATTTTTATAGTGGGCCTTTCCAGATCAACAGAAGGGCGTTCACCGCTTTTTGCTCTGAACTGATCAGCAATTGCATCTTTTGTTTTTTGCGAAAGATATTGAGAATGTTTAAAAAGCTCGGAATGAAGAACGGTATCAATAGCAATAGTATCATTTACCTCCATATAATCTTCCCAATTAACGGATTGTACTGCGGTATACAACGATTTTTCATCTGTTATTTTAAATGTTTTGAAAGGTACTAAAACCCTTAAAGCAGTGCGTAAACATAAATTGGCTTTGTATAAAAAACCAAGATCTCCCTTAAAACTTACTGCCCTGTTGTGGAGTTCTATATTGCGTGCCCCTAATCGTTGTAATTCCAATGATAATACTTCTTCCAAACCAAAAATGGTTTTGGCTATCATTTTAAAATCGTGCTTTTCTTCCACTTTCTAAATAATTTATGCAAAGATATTCATATTAAGCTTACTTTTAAGCTCCCTGCTTACCAGGAAGTGCAAGAACAAAAAAATCGGGATATTAAAATAAAATGCTAACTTGTCGTATCCAAAAGCACTTATTCCCGTTAAAAGGCTGGTAAAGTTTTAATTTTAAATGTTTTTAAATACATGAAAAATGTTAAGCTAATTGTTTGATTTATTAGATAAAGTATTATTTTTGAGCAATCATAAAACCATCTTAAAAACCAAATATTGAAATGAGATTGAACTTTACGACCTTCAGAAAATCATTATTTATGTTATCTGCAGTTGCAGCTTTAACATCTGGGTGCGGCAGTGATCCAGCTAAAGATGGCGATGAATTGCCAGAAGTTGACAGTACCCAAACAACCATTGTTAACATAAACGGAGAAATATTCAGTATTCCTTCTCCGCTTCAAACAGCTCTCCTGATAAAAAGCAGTGGCGCCAACTACACAAAAGAAATCCTGAATTCTCCGGGAAAAACATCTCAATACTCGACAAATTTTGCCAAGGCCCTTAATTTAGGTATATATGGAGCCGATCTTGGTTATGTGACCATGTATGATCAAACACAGGATGCACTTGGCTATATGAATTCAGCCAAAAAACTGGCAGATGAATTAAATATTACCGGAGCTTTTGACAAAGCCACTATTGAACGCTTTACCAAAAGCCTGGGAAATAAAGACTCTATGCTGGTATTGACCAGTGTTGCCTACAGAACATCTGACAGTTATCTGAAAAACAATGACCGCAATGATATCAGTGGATTGGTATTGGCCGGCGGCTGGATTGAAAGCTTATATTTTGCAACAAATGTTTACAACATCAAAAAAGATGAAATGGTTAAACGTCGAATTGCTGAACAAAAATCTTCTCTTCAAAGTTTGATTAAATTATTGACACAATACTATAGTCAAGCGGAATTTACAGAGTTTGTAGATAAATTAAATGACCTTTCTACTGTATTTGATGGCGTAACATTTAAATATATCTATGAGAAACCGACAACAGATCCGGATAAAAAATTAACTACTATCAACAGCAAGTCTGAAGTTTCCATTTCAGATGAACAAATTGAATCCATTTCTGAAAAAGTTAAAGCGATCAGAACCGGAATTGTTCACTAACATACAAAGACGGATTGCATTTAGTAACTAGACTATTTAAATCAAAAAAGATATGAAAAAGGGAATTTTTAAATTGGTGTTTACAGTTTGCAGTATGATAATTATCAATACGGCAAGTGCACAGATGGCAGATACAGTAGCAAATATTTGTGCAAGACATCTTGAAAATAAATTTATTTCCGACGGCCAGCAATACCGTTCCCTGTTAATGAATGGAGATGAAACAGCTGAGTTCCACACTGTTCTTTATGGTGGTACCGTATATCGCATTGCTGCCTGTACAGGTTTGAATGATGGCAATCTTGTTTTTTCGGTGTATGATACCGAAAGACACCTTTTGTACACCAATCACGAGTACAAAAATGCACCATACTGGGATTTTAAAATCAATAACACGCTTGATTGCATTATAGAAGCAAAACTGGATGGGCCCCAAAACTCTGGTAGAGCAGTTGTGCTCATTGGCTTCAAACAACAGAAATAAAAGAGAGTATCTTGGTCACCAATAGGCATTAATTACTGCGGTATTAATGTCTTTTTTTTCTATTCACTTAAATAAATTTAGGAATGAGTGAACGAATACTAAAAGCTCTAATGCAAATGTTTGCCATTATCGCCCGCGTAAACGGCGTTAATGATAGTGGACGTTTCATTGTTCAATCCTTCCTTAAACAACAATTAAATCAAGAACTTGTTGATCAATATTTAGCCATCTTTGATGAATTCATTGAGGCTCACCATAGCATCTCCAAAAAAAAAGACGGTACTGCAAAACGTACTTCCCTTAATTCTGTAAAAGTTTTAAAAATATGCACCCAGATCAATGCTGAGTTAACACAGGTACAAAAAGTGGTGGTACTCATCCGTTTAATTGAATTCATCAGTTCAAACGAAGAAATTACTGAACAGGAAATGGAATTTGTGATCACTGTTGCAGAAACATTCAACATTGATGAAGAAGAATTTATCCGATGCTTGAAATTTGTTCAGGCAAAAAAAGACCTGGTCCCCGATTCCGCAAAAATACTTGTTATTGATAATAAAGTCCATGAATTTACAAATACCCGTCATCTCTTTGCCGAAGGAATTACAGGGCAGGTTCGTGTCTTATCCATCCCAAGCGTAAACATGTATGCGCTTGTTTATTTTGGTATGAGTGATCTTTACCTGAATGGACAATTAATCAGTCAGGGGAAGATCTACATTCTTACTCCAGGTTCCTCTATCCGAAGTTCAAAAGTAACTCCTATTTACTACAGTGATATTTTAAGTGCTTTTTTAACTGATACTTCCAAAGCAAGGGTATCTTTTGTTGTAAAACACCTGGAGTACAAATTTAAAGGTGGAAAAATTGGCCTGCGCGATATTAATTTTAGTGAAGAATCCGGGAAACTGATCGGTATTATGGGAGGGTCGGGAGCAGGCAAATCAACGCTTCTGAATGTACTGAACAGCAATGAAAAACCTACCAAAGGGTTTGTAAAAATAAACGGTATCAATATCCATACGGAGAAAGAAAAAATTGAAGGAGTTATTGGTCATGTTTCTCAGGATGATCTATTAATAGAAGAATTAACTGTATTTCAAAACCTTTTTTATAATGCCAAGCTCTGTTTCGGAGACAAAAAAGATCAGGAAATATATGAGATGGTGGCCATCGTACTTACCAGTTTTGGTTTAATTGAAACGGCTCATTTAAAAGTAGGCAGTCCGCTTGACAAAACCATTTCGGGTGGTCAGCGGAAACGATTGAACATTGCACTTGAGCTGATCCGGGAACCTTCTGTTTTGTTTGTAGATGAACCCACCTCAGGTTTATCATCACGTGATTCTGAAAATATCATGGACCTTTTAAAGGAACTGGCTTTAAAAGGTAAACTTGTTTTTGTGGTCATTCATCAACCTTCATCCGACATTTTTAAGATGTTTGATAAGCTTATGATTCTGGATGTTGGAGGATATCCTATTTATTACGGAAACCCTGTTGATTCGGTAATTTATTTTAAAACAGCTGTCAACCATGTTAATAGCAATGAAAGCGAATGCATCGAATGTGGTAATGTAAATCCGGAACAGGTATTTAATATTATTGAATCAAAGGTCTTGGATGAATACGGTAACATTACAAGAAACCGGAAAATTTCTCCTGTTGAATGGAATGCTCTTTACAAAGAAAAAATTGAAACAGACATCGACGAAGTAGAGGTTATTACCGAAATTCCGGAAAGTACTTTTAAAATACCTTCAAAATTCAAGCAGTTTAAGGTATTTATTACCCGTGATGTATTATCAAAATTAACGAACAAACAATATTTATCCATCAATTTGCTGGAAGCCCCGGTACTTGCATTTATACTTGCTTACCTGGTCAAATTTTACAATACCGATCTTTCCAACAAAGTAGGATACATTTTCCGTGAAAATGAAAACTTACCTGCTTATTTGTTTATGGCTGTTGTAGTAGCGTTGTTTATAGGCTTAACCGTAAGCGCGGAAGAAATTATCCGTGATCGTAAAATACAGAAAAGGGAATCGTTCCTGAATTTAAGTAAAGCCAGCTATCTCTATTCAAAGATCAGTATCATGTTTGCGCTTTCAGCAATTCAAACACTTTCCTTCGTATTAATCGGCAACTGGGTGCTTGAAATAAAAGATATGAATATCTGGTATTGGCTTGTTTTGTTCAGCGCTTCTTGTTTTTCCAACATGTTGGGATTGAATATTTCTGCCAGCTTTAATTCTGCGATTACCATTTATATTCTGATTCCTTTTTTAATTATTCCACAGCTTTTGCTGAGTGGAGTGATTGTAAAATTTGATAAATTAAATCCTTCTATTACTTCACAAAATGTAGTTCCCATTGCCGGTGAAATTATGACATCACGCTGGGCATTTGAAGCATTAGCCGTTAATCAGTTCAAAGATAACCGGTTTAACAGAGAGCTTTATAAATATGATAAAGCACTGAGCGTTGCAACATATAAAAAAGATTATTGGTTGACTGAACTCAACAAAAAACTGGACAATTGTGAAAATAATTATAAAAATGAATCCAATAAAGAAGAAGTTGCAGATGCATTAAAAATGGTCCATGATGAGATCTCAAAAGAGATGAATGTACCAGAAATTAAAAGAACGAACTTAAAAAGTCCGGACCTTGATAAACTAACTTTAGCTTCTTTTTCTCCAACGGTTGCCAATGAAATGAGAAATCTGCTGGATAATTTAAAGACCTATTACCTGAACAAATTTAAGAATGCAACAAAAGGGAAAGATGCACGTGTGAATGAATATACAAAAGATAGTATGTCCAGGATGAATTATTTACAATTAAAGGATGACTATGAAAATGAAAGTCTGAATGATTTGGTAACCAACCGCACTACACCTTACCGTATTCTTGATTTAGATGGACAATATATTCAGAAAATAGGTCCGGTTTATCTGGATCCGGTTGATTCAAATATTGGGCGTGCTCATTTTTTTGCGCCACGTAAAAAAATAGTTGGAAGATATTATGATACATTTTGGGTAAATATTTGTGTAATCTGGGTAATGTCCCTGGCTTTAGGAATTACACTTTATTTTGATCTGTTGAAGAAATTCATTAATTTTTTAGAAAACATATTCAGTAAATTCAGTACAGAAAACAGGTAAAAAAGGTTCTCAATATGAGAACCTTTTTTTTATGCAGCTCTTTTTGAAGTTGATCTTTTTCTATTTATTTTTTTCATCCTACTCTTTTTAGGAGCAACCTTTTTTGTAAAACGTTTTACTGTCTTTTTCTTTTTAGGTGCTGCCTTTTTTGAAGTGGCGCGCTTTGCAGCCTTTTTTGAAGCCTTCTTCTTAGAAGCTTTTTTAGGTACTTTTGCACCCGCCTTTCTGGCTTCAGAAAGTCCTATAGCTATTGCCTGCTTTCTGCTTTTTACTTTTTTTCCGGATCCGCCACTTTTTAGTGTTCCGTGTTTCATTTCATGCATGACCTTTTCAACTTTGTCCTGCGCTTTTTTTGAATACTTCGCCATGGTTATTTTTTTAGGTTAATATGATGAAGTAAAATTCAATTGTTGTACCATAGTGCTTCTTTTCTGTTTGAGCCGTCCTCCCCTGTTTAGCAGAATACAATGAAACAGCTGCTTCCTAAAAATCGGAAATAAAATTTTATGTTCACTGATACACAAAATCAATTATCTATATTTTGATAGGTTACAAACCACTCCTACTAACAAGCCATAGAAGAACCATGATTAAATCATATAATTGATGATTAAATTAAAACTTTTGTAATGAAACAGGACTATATGTGCAGAGAGCGTAAACTTTTTATCTTGAAAAATTTGTACACTACACAAAATAGAAATACATTTGATTGTTGCGTTTTTTACCCGATTGAAATCATCCCCTTATTATTAGCTTAGCAAAGGCCGGTGTATCAACTTTGACCCTCATAAGGTGGATCATAAATATTTAACAGCATTTTCTTAGCAGCAATTTTCTTATTTTTATGCAATTTCATACAACAAGATTAACATTGAGGGAAGTGTCATTAGCCGACGTAAGCGTTATTCACGAATTACTGTCCTTACCGGAAACAGACCGTTTCAATACCATGGGTATTCCTGAAAGTATGGAGGTTACTGCTCAACTGGTCATCAACTGGCTCGAAGAAATAAAAAATCCTAAAAGAACTACTTATGTTTTTTCTACTGAATTAGGGTATACCCGTCAATTTATAGGGTTATTTGCTTTATCTCTGGGGAAACCAATGTATAAAAAAGGTGAGATCTGGGTAAAATTGCATTCCAACTTTTGGAACCAAGGATATGCAACAGAAGGTGTAAAACAAATTCTAAAATTTGCATTTACAGATTTGAAAATTCACCGTGTAGAGGCTGGCTGTGCTGTTGAAAATATTGCTTCCAAAAGAGTGCTTGAAAAAGTAGGGATGGTCCAGGAAGGACTTTTCCGGGCAAATTTACCCATACGCGGACAATGGATCGATAATTTTGAATTTGCAATTCTCGATACAGATTATGAAAAACTAATAAAAGAAGAATCCTGATGCATTAACTTCTGAGAAAATCCTTGTTTTTACCATTATTTGTTTTCTCTGTTATTGGCGTTAAAAATATCTCGGCTATCATACATCTCACACTTCCTCCTCCTATTGTTTCAATTGTTTTAATATCGAGCGGGATCACCTCGCAATCATTTTCCAGCTGTTCCTTTTGAAAAACAGTAAGACAATCAAAAGCACTCTCCGACATTACCAATACATTTTTTCCATTGGTATTTTTTAGCTGAAGCATATTTCCTGCAAACTTTTTCATTTGTCCAATTGAAATGTCAACTATCTCATGATCCGTTTCCAATAAGCTATGAATAACAGCCTTTCTTTCCTGTTTCTTTGTAATTGTTTCCAGACAAATTACTGCCAGCTTTTCGGCAATACACATCATTACATTGGTATGATATACTGGTTTATCATCTATATCCTCCGCATGAAAACAAACACCCCTATACTTCAGGAAATCGCAGGTTTCTATGAATAACTCTTTATCTGTTCTTGGAGAAAAACAGGCATATGCTATTTTATTGGTATGATCAAATACAATACTCCCGGTACCTTCCAGAAACCGGTTTTGTTCCTCATAATGCGACAGGTCCAACACCTGGTTCACTACAAATTTTTTCTTGATTATCTCAATAATTTCAGCTCCTCTTTCCGGCCTTCTGTTGGGCGCATACATAGGATATACTATAACGATCCCATCTTTATGAAAGGTTATCCAGTTATTGGGAAAAATAGCATCCGGCTTTATCGGGCATACTGTATCCTGGATAATGTTAATATCTATTCCTTTCCCGGCTAAGGCCGCTGCAAAATTCTCAAATTCTTTTAATACCTTATTTTGTATGTTCTCTTGTTGTTCATTTATTTTTGACTGGAAGGTATTGGATAATGCAGTTTCATTATTAAAAGAAAACCGGGCAGGTTTTACAAGTAATATATGATTGGTTGTTTGCATGTTTAATATTTTCGGATTCGTAAACTCGGTAAAGAAAACAAAATAAAAAGGAGCGCTGTTGCACTCCTTCCCAATTTATAGCAAAATTAGTTCTTATACATTATTCCGTTACTTGTACCATTTTAAATGGTACATTAATGATAGCCTGATAATCTTCTCCTGCCTCGAGCATATCTTCATCATCTTCTTCATAAAACCAGTTAATGATTACCTGGCTTCCGGATTTGTTGATTGCTTCCAGTTTTTTAAATACATCCAGAATACATTTAGAAGAGCTGGTATTGAAGTATTCCAGCTGAATATTTACATTGGTGGCTGCCTGAGGTTTTGTGGCATACTTTTCAAGCCAATCTACAAGCGGTTTGTAAAACTCGATTGAATTTTCGGGTATCGAACGTCCTTTTATCTCCAGAAATCCCTTAGTTGTATCAAACGTTATCGTTGGTGTTTTTGGTGTTCCTTCAATTGAAATTGTTTCCATACGCTTTGTGTCTTATTAGGATATTTTTATGTTTAGACTGAAAAAGGAATATTGATCATCAACAGGTAAAAAACTAAAATTCAACTTATCTCCCGTTTTGCGTGCAATGTCTACCATTCCAAGTCCACCTCCGCCTTTCATTGACATTTCTCCATTATTCAATATTTCCTTATAAAATTCTTTAAGCTGATCTTTTGAAAGCTGATTGATATCATCCAGCCGTTTTTTTAATCCTGAAACGTTTTCCTTCTTAATATAGTTACCTGTAATAATAGTGTACTGATTTTCAATTTTTCCGATAAGAAAAATCGCTGCTCTGATTTTTTCGTTCAGGTCCGGAGTGATTTCATCCATATGGTGATACAAGTTCTGTAGGCACTCTACCAATACATTGTATACTTTCTTTTTAATCTTAGGATCTTCCTGCATGGTATCCAGCTTTGATTCCATAATTTGCAAAATGGAAGTCAGCAATTCGGAGGTTACATCGCCCTTAAAAGAGAGCATAATATTATTACGCTCCATTTTATCATAAAAATCATAAATATTCAACATCATATAAACGCAGATTAAATAAATTATGCGGACTTCTCCTGAATATTAAGTTAAACAAATATATAAATAAGTTTATTAAATAAATACGCCTCTTATGAATTTTATTGTAAGTTATTCACAGAACTGTTATGCCAGGGAAAATGCCCAATAAAAAAGGGGATCCGGGCATTTTACAGGCAAAACTGTTAGGCTATGCGAAAACCTATAATGAGGATATCATCTACTTGTTCCAAATCGCCTCGCCAGGTGAGGTGACGAGCATCCAGAACACGACTTTGCTCTTTCATTGGTAAATGATACATTTCCATCAACAGATTATGAAACTGCTTGTACTTGAATTTTTTTCCGGAAATTCCTCCAAACTGATCTGCATATCCGTCTGTAAATAAGTAAATACAATCCCCTTTTTGCAAAGAAAAATAGTGATTTGTGAATTTCTTGATTTCCGAATTTTCTACATCTGCTCCAATGGATTGTTTATCGGCCTTCAATTCAATTAATTCTCCTTTCCTTACAATGTATAATGAATTATTGGCGCCTGCATATTGAAGTTCCATCTTTTTTACATTCACTGCACAGAGCGACATATCCATTCCGTCCTTAATGGTGTTCAATGTTTTATTGATTTGCTGATTTAAAAAACCAAGTGCATCCGCAGGTGTATTTACAGAAATATTTTTAACGCTCTGATTTAAGATATTACTGCCGATAATACTCATCAATGCCCCTGGTACACCATGTCCTGTACAATCAACAGCAGCGATCACAATTAAATTTTCATCATCGTTCCCTTTTTCCGGTGTCGTTTGCACATTGGCATACCAGTAAAAGTCCCCACCGATCACATCTTTTGGTTTATTCAAAATAAAGAAGTCATTCAGATCTTTTCCAATTTTATCCATAGTGGGCAAAATAGCCTGCTGAATACGTTCTGCATAACTTAGACTATCAAATATATCTTTACTCTTTTCCTGAATGATCCGGTTCTTTATTTCCAGTTCCCTGTTTGATTCACCAAGTGATAACCTGGCAATAATTTCTTTTTTAGTGAGATTGGTACGTGTATGAATCAGCAGTATTGTGAAAACAGCAACAGTGGCCGTTAACAAACCGCCATTTATTAAAATTTCTCCCAACTGAAGGGAACTATTCAATTTAAAAAAAATGATATTGGCAATCAATGATATGACAACCACAATAACAGAATAGACAGGAGTCCAGAGTACGAACATACCTGCTCCTATAAACAAAGCAATATATGCAAAGGTATGAGTTTGGAACTCGGCTATATTCATTACACTGTACATATATGCATTTTGAATGGAAATGCCTATAAACGGGATGAGGGCAATAACTTCCGGAAAATCTTTTAATTTCTTTCTACAAATTATTCCAATGAATGTTATAACAGAAACAGCCAATCTGAAAATCAGGAATGAAACAAAATGCTTAGGTGCATTGTAGTAGTCTCCTATGGCCCATATAGGGTTGAGC
>CAZMRM010000002.1:27375-36136 GCA_964568515.1 uncultured Chitinophaga sp.
GCCCAATAGCAATCCAGGCAATTAAAACATGAAATCTTAAAGCTGTTGCGTTTAGCTGTGTCCGCCAATCAACAGAAGAAATTCGGAACCCTTTTACCATTTTATTGCTGCTGATATTGCCAAATTTAAACAAATCACCCTATTAATTTCCTATTTTTGCGTAAATTTTGATTCATGAGCCCAGATACGCAAATGAAATGGTTTGAAGCATGGTTCGATTCTCCTTATTATCATATTTTATATCAAAACAGAGATAATGAAGAAGCAGAATTATTTATTGACAATCTCATCTGTTTTTTAGAACCAGGAGAAAAGGATACTTTTCTGGATATGGCCTGCGGAAAAGGAAGACACTCCGTTTACTTAAACAAAAAAGGATTTCCGGCTATTGGGATTGATCTGTCACAGGAAAGCATTGCATATGCTTTGCAATTCGAAAACGATACGCTTCATTTTTATGTACAGGATATGCGAAAACCTTTTCGTATCAATTATTTTAATTATGTTCTCAACCTGTTTACCAGTTTTGGATATTTTGAAAAAGAAAAAGATGATTTAGCCGTAATGCAAAGTGCTTATAAAGCCCTTAAACCGGATGGTGTATTTGTAATTGATTTTATGAATGTGCGGAAAGTGATCAACAATCTGATACAAAAAGAAGTGAAGCATGTAGACGGGATTTCTTTTCTGATTGAAAAAAAGGTAGAAAACCATTTTATTGTTAAACGTATCCGTTTTTCAGACCAAGGAAAAAACCATGACTATTATGAAAAAGTAAAAATATTGACACTAAATGATTTTGAAAAGTATCTGTTAGCGGCACGTCTTAAAATAGTAAATTTGTTTGGCGATTATAATTTATCACCTTTTAATGAAGAAACCTCTGAACGACTCATTATTATTGCTAAAAAAGAGGGAGTAACATCTTAAATCAAGGATTATGAATTACTGGATGTATGCATTACTTTTTGTATCAGTTATTATAAGTGGCTTGAGTGTATTATTTATTAATATCAGTAACAAATCCTTAAAACTATTACTATCCTTTAGTGGTTCTTTTTTATTTGCTGTAAGTGTTTTACATCTTATTCCCGAAATTTATCAAAATGGCACTCCCAATATCGGAGTTTTTATACTGATCGGTTTTTTTACCCAGATTCTTTTAGAATTTTTCTCAGAAGGTATTGAACATGGACACATCCATATTCACAAGCATGATCATAAAAAACATGCTTTCCCTTATGCAATGATGATCGGTTTATCTGTTCATTCCTTTTTAGAAGGTATGCCGCTGGCAGATATGAACACAGAAGCCCATCGCTCTTTACTAATGGGTATTCTTTTACATAATATCCCTATTGCTGTCGCACTGATGACCATGCTACTACAATCCCATATCAGTAAGCAAGGCGCCATTATGTGGTTACTCATTTTTGCACTTATTACCCCATTGGGTACATTTACCAGTCATGCGATCGGCGCTAACATAATTGGTAATTTTTCCATGTATTTCGATCGTATCATGGCAGTCGTAGTCGGTATCTTTCTACATATTTCTACAACAATTCTGTTTGAATCCAGTGAAAATCACCGTTTTAATTTGCTAAAATTCCTGGTTATCCTTACAGGTGCGGCATTTGCCGTCGTATCCTTATAGGATAATATTTTTTGTTCTTAACTTCTTATTCCCGGCAATAAAATACTTTCATTTCCTTTAATTTTCGTAAATTTGCAGCCATTCTATAGTGTTAAACTTAAAAAATATATACAATATGTCATTAGTAGGAAAAAAAGCGCCTGCATTTAAGGCGCAAGCAGTAATTAACGGAGGGGAGATTGTAGCCGATTTTTCATTGGAACAATACATTGGTAAAAAACATGTGCTATTTTTCTTTTATCCAAAAGATTTTACATTCGTTTGCCCAACAGAACTTCATGCATTTCAGGAAAAATTAGCAGAGTTTGAAAAACGCAACGTAGCACTTGTTGCTTGCTCAACAGATACTGAACAATCGCACTGGGGTTGGTTACAGGTACCAAAAGCAAAAGGTGGTATTCAAGGAGTAAAATATCCGATCGTTGCCGACACTACCAAAACCATTTCTATGAATTATGATGTTTTATTTGGTGAGTATGAAGTGGACGATGATGATCAACTTATAGCGAACGGTCCGATGATCGCTTTCCGTGGTTTGTTCTTAATCGACAAAAAAGGTGTTGTTCGTCATTCATTGATCAACGATTTACCATTGGGTAGAAATGTGGAAGAGGCATTACGTATGGTGGATGCATTACAATACTTTGAAGAAAACGGAGAAGTATGTCCTGCAAACTGGACCAAAGGTGATACTGCTTTAAAAGCATCACACGAAGGCGTTGCTAATTACCTGGCAACCAACTAATCCAATTATTAATTTTTTCATTTGATAAAAACGTTCTGTAGAAATACAGAACGTTTTTATTTATCTTCGCAGGAATCATTTCTAAAAAAACAATCATGAACAAGAATATTTCAATTGCCTTAAATAGTGTATTGGTTATTGCCGTTGCCATCTTATATTTTTTGCACTTCTCATCCGCAAATAACAAAGTGTCTTCTGAAACTGCTGCTGCAGATTCTTCCATCTCACAGAAACCTGTTGTCATGCTTCCCAAAGAAATTAAAGCATCTAAAATAGTATATGTAAATACGGATGTATTAAATGAAAAGTATCAATATGTAAAAGATCTGATGGCCGTTGCAAAATCAAACCAACAGGCTTTGGAACAAAACTATAGGAAAAAAGCTACGGATATGCAAAATCGTTACAGCGAGTTTCAACAAAAAGCCAGTCAGGGGTTATTATCCGAAAATCAAACAAAAGAGGCACAGGAAGAACTGGCAAACCGCAAGGAAGAACTGGATATTTTGGAACAAAAACAACAACAGCTAATGGAACAAATCCAGAATGATAATGAAAAAGTTCTTAAATCAATCATGGATTACATTAAAGAATATAATAAATCCAGTCAGTACAATTATGTTTTAGCATACAGCGATAAAATAATCGGATCGGTACTATTGGCAAATGACACCCTTGATATAACAGACGAAATTGTGACCGGACTAAATGCACAATACAAAACTCAAAAAGGAAATAAAAAATAAAATGCCTCACAAATAAAAAATCAGAACAGGTCCCAATCTCCACCCTCTAATAAATCAATGACTAAATTGGGTCAAATAAAATGTATACAGCAGGTTAAAAAGGATTTAATTAATAATGGCTCATCATCATTTTTTCTTTCCAGATTTCGGGGATAGGAATCGTTTGGTTCAGTTTGTAGTTAAAACATACAATGACAGCCAGCCCTTTTGCCATTTCAATCTCTGCCTCCCCTTTTTGTTCTTTTACGATCGAACAACTCATATCAAAACTTTTAGAACCTAAACGTGAAACCCAGGTATAAACAGCTATTTTATCATCCAACATGATGGGTTGCTTATAATCCATTTCCATTCTGGCCAAAATAAGACTTTCATTTTCCCAGTCAATTTGAACATCATCACCCATTAACACATTAAAATAATCAACACGGGCCAGCTCAAAATAAGTAATGTGGTTGGCATTGTTTATATGGCCCAAGCGGTCGACATCTTTAAAACGAATTTGTATGGGTGTTTTATGGCGAAAAGGATTCATGTACCTTAATTTTATTTTATACTAAATTTCAAAAATTGATGGGCAGTAACATTATATATAATTATTCTTTGACATCCAGTTCTTCATAAATGGAATTGTTACTTTTAAACTCCGGCACCAGTTCCTTCATCTTTGTTACAATTGCTTTGTTATCCTGATATTTAAATAGTTTAATCAACTCTTCAATCTCAGAAGATATTGTTTCAAAATCCAGCTCTTTTACTTTGGCCACCATAATTTGCCGGTGATGTGTAGGGAGTGTGTTTTCATGATCTGCCAAAAGCTCTTCATATAATTTTTCACCCGGACGTAAACCTGTAAATACAATCTTGATATCCTTGTCCAATACAAGCCCGGAAAGCTTGATCATTTTTTTTGCCAGATCCACGATTCTTACTGACTCGCCCATATCAAAAATATAAATCTCTCCTCCTTTAGCCATTGCGCCGGCTTCCAGCACCAGCTGACAAGCTTCAGGGATTGTCATAAAATAACGGGTAATTTCAGGATGGGTAATCGTAATCGGTCCTCCGTTTTCCAATTGTTGGCGAAACCGTGGAATAACTGAACCACTTGAACCAAGTACATTCCCAAAACGGGTTGTTATGAATTTAGTATTCGCTACTTTACTAAGTGATTGTATATATATTTCGGCAACCCGTTTGCTTGCTCCCATTACATTGGTAGGATTCACAGCCTTATCTGTAGAGATCATTACAAATTTTTCAACCCCTGACTTCACTGCAAGATCTGCAAGAACTTTCGTTCCAAAAACATTGGTAAGAATTGATTCGGAAGGATTGTTTTCCATCATAGGCACATGCTTATAAGCAGCTGCATGGAAAACAAGCTGAGGTCGGAATGTTCTGAAAACATTTTCCATTCGTTCCTTGTTACGAATATCGCCAATCACTACCTTATAGGCTTGTTGTTTGTATTTATCGTACAATTCCATTTCCATTTCATACAAGGGAGATTCTGCCTGGTCAAGTAAAATAATACGTTTTGGAGAAAAACGGATCACCTGCCTGACAATTTCACTGCCAATGCTTCCGGCGGCCCCTGTTACGAGAATGACTTTACCGGTTACTTCCTGTCTGATGTTTTCTTTATGCAATTGGATCGGATCACGTTCCAGCAATTCCTCGATCTGTATGGTTTTTATTTGTTTTAAACTTAATTCTCCGTTGATCCAGTTGGAGACTGGTGGAACGGTCAACACTACAATATCATGGTTCAAACAAATATCCACTATTCGTTGTCTGCGTTGTGATGAAATATTTTGAACGGAAATAATTACTGTAGAGATCTCTTTATTGGTAGCTAATTCGTCCAATTTATCGATTCCAACAATACTGGTTCCTTCCAGTTTTTTGCGCTGCTTGTTTACATCATCGTCCACAAACGCAATCACATTGTACTTTGTAGTTAAATCTTGTTCCAACGCTCTCTTAGTGATGATACCTGATTCGCCGGCACCAAAAATCACCACATTCCGTTTTTCCCTTCCTTTTGTGGTGAGTTCAAGATACAGTGCTTTGAACATCACTCTCAGGCTGATCATAAAGAATGTGGTGGCTATATAATCAATGATGATAATTGAAAAAGGAATCGGAAAGGTCTTATTAATAAAATGATAGCAAACTACATTGATCAGGATGTAGGAAATGCTTCCAAGAGTAACCACCAGAAATATTCTTCTGGCATCTTCAGAGCCCGTAAATTTGACAATCCCCTGATATGTTTTGGAAATAAAAAAGCTGATGGCTCTTACGCCAAGCACTAACGATGCAACAAGCGGAATTGCTTTGATTTCTACAGCCGGAATTGCAAAATTGAACCGTACCAGATAAGCTAATATCAATGAAAACAGGCAAATTCCTATATCTATAAAAAATATGACCCAACGTGGCATACTACGCTGGAATAAAAAAGTCAATAATTTGATCATCTATTTTTCACCGGTTATATTCGCTTTAGTACCTCTTCAAAGATATAAAAAATGATGGCTGTTTACACTTAGTTTTTATCTTTACAAACGCAACCAATATGCCTAAGATATTATTCATAGCTGCTCATCGTCCTGATCGTTCACCCAGTCAGCGATACCGATTTGAGCAATATTTTGATTTCCTTCAGACACAGGGATATACCTGTGAATTATCTTATATCATCAATGAAACAGATGACAAAATATTTTATAGTCCGGGAAATATCTTAAAAAAAATAGCGATCACATTAAAAAGTGCAAAACTACGATTAAGAGATGTTTCCCGTGCGAATGATTATGATATCATTTTTGTGCAACGGGAAGCTTTTATGACCGGGTCGAGTTATTTCGAAAAGAAGTTCAGTCGCTCAAAAGCGAAGCTGGTATTTGATTTTGATGATTCCATTTGGTTATTAGACACTTCACAGGCCAACAAAATATGGCAATGGATGAAGAGTGAAAAGAAAACAAGCGAAATCATCCGGCATTCTCATCTTGTATTTGCAGGAAATCAGTTTTTAGCAAATTATGCCCTTCAATTCAACTCACAGGTTAAAATTATTCCAACAACTATTGATACAACTCTTTTTAAGCGAAAATCGCCTTACACTAATAATTCCAGGATTTGCATCGGCTGGAGTGGTAGCCATACCACCATTAAGCACTTTGAATCCGGTGTTCCTTTTTTAAAAAAAATAAAGGAAAAATACGGCGATCAGGTATATTTCAAAGTTATGGGAGATGAGGAATATGTGAATCAGGAATTAAATATCAGAGGAATTCCCTGGAGCAGTGCTTCCGAAGTAAAAATCCTGTCCAGCTTTGATATTGGTATTATGCCCTTGCCTGATGACGAATGGGTAAAAGGTAAATGCGGCTTAAAAGGACTTTCGTATATGGCATTGGAGGTACCCACCATTATGTCGGCCGTTGGAGTCAATACGGAAATTATCAACGATGGGGAAAACGGTTTTCTTGCTGTCTCTGAAGAAGATTGGGTCGAAAAACTATCTGCATTAATCGATTCCTTTGAGTTAAGAAAAAAAATGGGCGCCCTTGCGCGACAAACTGTTGAAAAAAGATATTCCCATGAATCACAGAAAAACAACTATTTACAGTATTTTAATGAGCTTTTAAAACGGAAAAAAGACTAAATTTGCCCCATTCAAAATACACTTACCCTAACATATTAATAAATTTAATAAAAAATGGAAACAACAACTGAATTAAAAAATGTTGCACTTGTGGATACGCATGTAAAACTGGGTGCTAAAATGGTCCCTTTTGCGGGTTATTTAATGCCTGTATCTTATAGCGGACTAAATGATGAACATGCTACAGTACGTAATGCTGTTGGTGTTTTTGACGTGAGTCATATGGGAGAATTTATTCTGAAAGGTGAACATGCATTAGATCTGATTCAGCGTGTTACCTCCAATGATGCTGCTGTGCTGGAAGACGGCAAAATTCAATACTCTTGTTTGCCAAATGATAAAGGTGGAATTGTGGACGATTTATTGGTGTACCGCATTGATGCTAAAACATATATGCTGGTTGTAAATGCTTCCAATATTGAAAAAGACTGGAACTGGATCCAAAAATATAATACAAAAAACGTAGAGATACACAACATTTCCGACAAAACTTCTTTATTAGCCGTTCAAGGACCAAAAGCCATTCTTGCTTTACAAAAGCTAACTGATGTTAATCTTTCTGAAATTCCATATTATACCTTCAAAAAAGGTAAATTCAACGGAGTGGAGAATGTGATTATTTCAAACACGGGATACACTGGTGCCGGGGGATTTGAAATTTATTTTGAGAATGAAGTAGCAGATAAAATGTGGGAAAGCATCTTTAAAGCAGGTGCTGAGTATGGCATTAAACCAATTGGCTTGGGTGCAAGGGATACACTTCGCCTGGAAATGGGTTTCTGTCTGTATGGAAACGATATCGATGATACAACTTCTCCAATTGAAGCCGGATTAGGCTGGATCACCAAATTCACCAAAGATTTTACCAATAAAGCTGCATTCGCTGAACAAAAAGAAAAAGGAGTATCCAAAAAGTTGGTTGGATTTGAAATGATTGATCGTGGAATTCCTCGTCACGACTATCAAATTGCAGATGCATCCGGTAAAATAATAGGTAAGGTCACTTCAGGAACACAATCTCCATCCTTAAATAAAGCAATTGGTTTAGGTTATGTTCCCACCGCATTATCAAAACCCGATTCAGAAATTTTTATCATCATCCGTGATAAGCCTGTGAAAGCAAAAGTGGTGAAATTCCCTTTCTATAAAGCATAAATTTTTACATCCCCTCCTGCTCACCGGAGGGGATGTATTTTTCATAATACTATATGAGTAAAAGCCTGAGCATCGATGTTTGTGTATCTCCCTACCTTTATCCTGTTTATCATAGAGAAGATACAATTGTTGTAATTATTGATATTTTACGGGCAACTTCGGCCATGTGTACCGCTTTTCATCATGGTGTTGATAAAATGATACCTGTAGCAACTGTGGAAGAAGCATTGGAATACAAACAACAAGGTTTTCTTGTAGGAGCTGAACGCAACGGTATTCAAATTGAAGGTTTTGATTTTGGTAACTCTCCCTACAGCTATATGTCTGAAAAAATAAAAGGGCAGACGGTGGTGATATCAACAACAAATGGAACACAAGCCATTGAAGCAGCAAAACAGGCATACAAAGTCGTGATCGGGTCTTTCTTAAATATTACAGCCCTTTATGAATGGTTACAATTACAAGATAAAAGTATCTTATTACTTTGTTCAGGATGGAAAAACAGGGTTAGCCTTGAAGACACACTATTTGCCGGTGCTGTAACAGAATTACTTTTAAAAGGCCCAGGCAATTATAAAACAGGGGACGGAGCTTTATCCGCTAATTACCTCTACGAATCGGCAAGGTACAATCCTTATAAATACATGCGTAATGCATCACATGCTGAAAGACTTGCTGCCCTTGGATTAAAAGAAGACATACGTTATTGTCTCAAACCCGATCAGACCAATGTGATTCCAGTACTGGAAGGTAAATACCTTGTAAAGCTTACATGATAC
>CAZMRM010000003.1:0-18537 GCA_964568515.1 uncultured Chitinophaga sp.
CCAGTAAAGTAATAGCCCACGTTTCCGGTGCAGGAGACGCGAAAGTGAATGCCGTTGAAAGTCTGAATGCCGATGTTTCCGGAGCAGGTTCTATCATATACAAAGGTAATCCCGCAGATCGTGTTGTAAATATCAGTGGGGTTGGTTCAGTACGTGAAAGCAAGAGTGGCACCGGTGATGAAACAGCCAGTGATACCACCAGGATTAAATGGGGGAAGAAAAAATATATGATCATTGATGATGGGGATAATGATAACGACAATGATGATGACGACTTACAATCCGTTCACCCCCACAGGAAACATAATTACGGAAATTTTAAATACTGGAGAGGTCTTGATTTAGGGGTAAACGGCTACTTAAGCAATAAAGCCAGCCTTAACCCTCCTGTGAACGGAGAATTTTTAGAACTTAATTATGCAAAATCAATACAAGTTGGATTAAACGTCTTTCAGAAAAACTTCCATTTGATTCACAATTATCTCAACCTTTACACAGGTTTAGGAGTTAATTTCAATCACTATGCTTTTGAAAGAAATATCACCTTAAAATCGGATACACCTTTTTTAACAGCAAGTCTGGATTCTGCTATTAGCTACAAAAAAAATAAATTAAACGTTACCTATTTGAAACTTCCCTTAATGCTGGAAGTCAATACAAGCAAAAACCCCAACCGGAATTTCCATATTGCTGTAGGTGGTGAACTTCATTATCGCATTTTTGCAGTTGTTAAACAAAGCTACGAACTAAATGACAAGCATGTTCAAATCAAACAAAGAGATGCTTTCCACCTGGAGCCGTTTATATGGAATGCAGTTGCACGCATTGGTTACAACCGGGTATCAATATATGCAAGTTATGGATTTACCAGATTATTTAAAAAAGAACAGGCTCCACAAGTTTATCCATTTGCCGCAGGAATCACATTTTCAATATAACTATAGAAAAATAAACTGCTACCCAGAAATTCCAGGGTAGCAGTTTATTTCACAGCACAGGATTTAACTGGTACAAAACCGGTTTACTGGGAGATGCATCATTTTCGAAACTTGCAATCTGAATATTTAAAAGATAGGTACCATCAAATATAGAGTTGGGTACATAGATGAGCTCTGTAATTGTACGATGCAGTTTTGTTTGATGAGGATATTGCCAAAAAGCATGATGTGCCAGGAGCTTTCCGTCATCTACTTCCTTATCAACTGAGGGTAAATCAATTAATAAATGATCGATACCCGATTCATTTAAATAAAGGGCAGCTTCTTCTGTTAAATAGGGTGGATTTGTATTCGAATAGTGTCTGTTCATTTTCGAAGGATGATTATCCAACGTTCTAATAATAATCGCTTCCGGGTGTTTTCCTTCTATGCAATTTTGCAAATGTTGTTTTGTAATTACTTTATCTCCATTCTGAATTTCATCTGGTAAAATGGTAACCAATTCAGCAATAAAGAAAAAGCTCGTCAAGGTTTTATTAATTGTATAATTTTCTTTGCTAATATGTCCTACACATTCCGTATGCGTTCCATTGCCATGGGGATTAAAAAAAACATTTCTAAAATTTACCGATCCACCTTGATTTATATCCCCTATCCAATTACCCATCTGCACCGGTTCTATTTTAACCGGATTCACATACCAGGCACTTACGTTTTCTTCCCCTTGCCTCAGTGGAATTGAAATATCCATTGGTTTCTTTAAATCCGCGTTATAAGACTTACCTTTATATGTAATTTTTGTAATCATTATGATCATGTTTTGATGAGTAGTCAATCAACCTTAAATAAATCACTAACAATTTTATCTGCAAATAGTTTTCCTGAATCTGTTAAAAAGAATTTTCCATTTTCCTGGATCAACAATTTTCTTGAGATGTATACTTCTGCTTCCTTCAGACAATGTAAAAAAAAGTTGTTTCCAAAATGTTGCTTGATAAAAATAAGATCCGTTCCCCACATCGTCCGTAAGGAAGTTAAAACATATTCGTTATAACGCTGATTAAGCGTTAAAAACTCTTTCTCAAAGAGGGTTTCGTCATTTTTATTTTTTTCCATTTCTGCAACCGCAGTAATATATTTTTGATTGTTTGAAACATTCCATTGCCTTGACTCACCATTATATGAATGAGCCGAAGGTCCTAATCCAAGATACTTTTCCTTTAACCAATAATTTGCATTGTGCCTGGAATAGAACTGATCGCTGCAAAAATTAGAAATCTCATATTGTTGAAAATTATTCAGTTTCATTTCTTTCAACATTATTTCAAATTGTTCAGAGCTTTCTTGTTCATTTACATTCTTTATCTTTCCTGAAGAAACAAATTTTGCAAGTGCCGTTTTAGGTTCTACAGTAAGGCAGTATGCGGAAATATGCTTGACTTGAAGATTAAAAGCTGTTTTCAAATTATTTTTCCATTTCTGATTTGTAAGTGAAGGGATACCATATATCAAATCGATGGAAAGATTGTTGAATCCATTATCTTGTGCAAAACCAATGATACTGAATGCTTCTTTCGCTGTATGCGCACGGTTCATCAATTGAAGATCTTCATCATAAAAACTTTGAATTCCAATACTCAATCTGTTAACAGGTGTATTTCTTAGCTCCTTTGTTTTTTCTTTGGTCAGATCATCAGGATTTGCTTCTAATGTTATTTCAGCATCTGAACTAACCCTAAAGTTTTTAAAAATGGCTTCAAAAATTCCCATTATTTCTGGAACAGAGAGTATGGATGGGGTGCCTCCTCCCAAGTAAATTGTATTGATTATATCCGGGGTATCATTGTCTTCCTTTAAAAAATCTTTCCTTAAATCCATTTCCTTTTTTAGAGCATTTAAAAAAAAAGATTTATTTTTTAATGAGGTGGAAAAGTGGAAGTCACAATAATGACAGGCTTGTTTACAAAATGGAATGTGAACATAAATACCAGCCATGATATTTATTTATTAATAACTATTCTGAATGTAGTTCCTTTTTGAGGGTCCGAATTTTTTACAAAAATTTTTCCGGAGTGATAATTTTCAATGATTCTTTTTGTTAAAGATAGTCCAAGTCCCCACCCTCTTTTTTTAGTTGTATAACCGGGCTCAAACACTGTTTTATATTTTGATTTCACAATTCCCTTTCCGGTGTCTGTAATATCGATGTATACAAATTGTGTTTGATCCTGCAAAGTAATGGTAACGGAACCATTTCCATTCATTGCATCTACTGCATTTCGTATAAGATTTTCAATTACCCATTCAAACAGAGGAACATTTAATCTTGCGAAAAGAGTTTCATCATTTCCCTTATTAAAGGTAAAAATTACATTTTTCGAAGTTCTCAACTTCATGTAACCAATAGCATCATTTAGGACTTTTACTAAATCAACATAATCCAATACCGGTACAGAACCTATCTTGGAAAATCTTTCCGTAATCATCTGTAAACGATTCAGATCCTTTTCAATCTCAACAGATGTATCTTTATCAAGACCTTTTGTTTTTAAATATTCTAACCAGGCAATCAATGAAGATAAAGGTGTCCCTAATTGATGAGCTGTTTCCTTCGCCATTCCCACCCAAACCTGATTCTGTTCTACTTTTCGGGCGGTACTAAATAAAACGTATGCAATCAGCAGGAATACACCTATTACCACCAACATAATAAATGGATAGTATTTCAACTGTGTTAACAACACCGACTCCTTATAAAATATATAGCTCTTACTTCCATCACCAAACTCTACTTCCAAAGGTTGATTCTGTGAAGCCATTTCTGAAATAGTAGATTTGAGAAATAAAGGATCTTTAATTTTTAAGGAGTCTATATTTCCATAGGCAATTACTTTTGACTTTGTTGAATCTGTATAAATAACCGGAACTGATGCTGAATTGATTGCAACTTCCGAAATAAATGATTTAATAAGGTCATCTAATACACTCTTAAGTTCGGAAAAAAGTCTTGAATCTTTATAATAAAGATAATTTTTCTGTCCACGGTATATATCAATTTCAATAGGCTCCTGAAAAGCCTTCATCAATTTCATTTGCTGAACAAGATAGTTTTTATCATTTTCTTTAGTCGAATCCAGATTACGGGAAGTAATAGGCACCCCGTTTTCATCTGCCAGTATTACAGGAACCGTGGTATTGTCGGAAACCACCTTGAGTACAAAACCATAATCACTTAATTCATAAGAAAGCTGACGTGTGGCTTCTGCCCATAGCTCAACTTTTTTACGTTCGTCGGTTTTTATTTTATTGAATAACTCATTGGTATATTTAACAAGATTGGCTTTTTTTTGAATAGCATCTGCCCAAAGCTTTACTTTGACCCGTTCTTCCTTGGCAATCTTATTTACAAGCAGGTTTGCATACCAAAGTGAAGCTCCAACAATAATAACAGCTGCTACTACCAACCATAACTTCCATTGTTGCTTTTTTGAATAGATATTCACCCGATTAGAATTTGAAATACGAATTTACTACTTTTTTATGGAGATTGGAACAGGTAGTAGGTAACAAATAGCTGCTAAAAATCTTCTTCTTCTTTCTTCGGCTTTTTAAGCACTTTCTTTTCCTCCTTTTTATCGGCACCTTCCCATTTTATTCTTGCAGGTGCAGGTTTTGTTCTGTTTTTAGGTAGTGTGGTATCTTTTTTAAACATCCCAAATTCGTCTTTCAATACGGATTTGAAGGTCTTCTTTTCTTCTTTTAATCCTTGCTTTACATATTGTACAGCACTTTTTGAATCATATTTAATCACAGGTTTTTCTACGGAGCCACTCATTAATAAAAAAAGATTGGTTCTTCCTAATCCATCATCCGCAATTTCACCAAATTCATCGTTTTCTTTTTTATTTTTCTTCGCTTTCCTGGCTAATAAATCGTTCATCGCCAATTTTATTCGATAGTTTATCCTATTATCGAAGTTGTGTGTTCCTGAAACTGTAAGATCAAGGGCACTTGATTTGATTTCCATTTTTGGAATGTAAATCATTTGATTCTTAATTTCTATTTGGTTTTTCAGCGTAGCAAAACGTATACTTTCCAATTCCTTTAAATCTATAAAACGGGAAAGACTTTTCATCGCTTCCACATTATTTAACTCTCCGTTCTCAATATTCAAATTAATGCTTGAAAAAATTTTATTCAGATTCATATCCAATTCAGGCGTTAACTCGGAAGAAAAATTTATTTTAAAAGTAGCTAATCCCTTTATATTTTTATTTGTTATAGTTGATTGCCCGAAATTTTCAAACTCAAGGAAAAGCTGACTGATATTAATTTTATTCACATCGGAAAAGCATGTTACCACAATCTTGGAAGTATCGCTTCCATCTACCACTCCACTGGTTGTCATTGTTCCACTCATAGTAGAAAAGGTTACCGGATCAACAACCAGCTTTTTATCCTTTAATTTAATGATACCCCTGATATTGCTTGCTTCAAAATTTCTGAATTTCAGTTTTTCGATCTCACTATTGAGATTTACATTTATATGTTCAGAAAATTTCAATTTATAGTCTCCTGTTTGAGGTGTTTTATCTTCCTGCTTATTTGCAAGGAGTTCATCCAAATTAATTTTTTTTGAATTTAAAGTAGCTTCTACTTCAATATTCTGTTTATCTTTCAGAACATATCCGACAATGTTGCGGAAGAAACCCTTTAATTCAAAATCACTATTGGAAATATTTCCGGAAAAATTATTTACAATAAGGTCATTGTTATTGAATTTGAAATCACCATTGATACCGGAAAACCTTAAAATATTATTTTTGATATGAAGATGCATCCCCTTAATTTTCAGATCCCCTGCCGTGCTAACATCTTTATATGCCCCAGTTATGCTATTCCTTTGTTCTGCTTTAAAAACAGCATCAATGGAAACCTGACCGGTAATTCTGTCGATTGTATCTAATTTAACAAAATGTTGTAATTCGGACAGGTTAAAATCAGCTTTGATTTTACCTTTAACAGAAGGGTTTTCAAAATTAAGAATACTTAATTCCCCTGAAACGTTATCATTTTTAATCCTTGCTGAAAAAGGAGAAAGTAAAAGTGATGAAGGTTTTCCCATTGCTGATGAACCATTCGAATAATAACCTTTTAAATTAACATTGCTCAGTGTCACCTTTTCTCTTATCTGTTCTATGGTTGCGTTACGCATTCCAAAATCAGCTGAAACAAGAGGTAATTGCTCATCATTTACAATACCCTGAATCGTTGCTTTAAAATAAAATTCTCCGGTACTGGAGTAATCTTCAATTTTTTTCTTGTATTGCTGAGGTATTAAAGACAAAATAGATTTTATATCCATGTCTTTACCCTGTGCGGCTATATTTACAAAGGGAGAAGAACCATTGTTACGGATATCTCCACTTAATTCAAACAATAAGTTTTCAATTTTTACTTTACTGGAACTAATCGTATAAGTTGAGGTTTGATTATTTATATTCATCACCAAATCCATATATATATTCTTTCTCTTCAAATAAAGTACACTGTCCTTATTGATCAGATCAATAAAAATTTCTCCTTTGGTACTTAAAAAATAAGTAGTTGCTGAAAACTTACCTGAAAAATCGCCTTTTTTAATGCGAGCATCCAATATCTGAGACGTTTTAAGGTTGCTGTAAACAACATGAATGTCTTTTAATTCAATTTTTTCAAGGGCAAAAGCAAAATTATCTGAAGCGTTATCTGCTGAAGCCTTTCTCCAGAAATGATAATTATCTTTCCCTTCCTCATCAACCCGTATATCTAACTTCACATTTTCAATCTTAATTTTTTTTATACTATAATTTTTTCTGAGAAGATTTGGAAGATTAAATTGGAACGAAATTTTGTCTGCAGCAAACAGCGTATCTTTTCTTTTAGAAGTAGTAGCATCCATTGCTTTCAGATTTTTAAAGTCAACTGATGCATAAGGAAAATTTTTAATAATAGAAAAATGAATGTCCTTCGTATCTATTATCACTTGGGTATCGAGCTGTTTATTTAGCTCTGTAATCACATACTTTTTTACTTCTTCCGCATATATCCAGCCTATTAGTAATCCGGAGGTAATTATAAGAAAAATGGTTATGAAAATACAAATAACCCATTTCCGTATTCTTCGGAATAATCGGTTATTTGCGGAAGGTGAAGGCTTAGTAGAATCAGTAGCGGGTCCCGTATTCATTTCATCAGCTGCTTATAGTACAAAGTTTACAAAAAAACTGCCTTGAACCTGTAGTATAAAGAGATGTTATCAATAACGAAAAGTGAATAAGTTTAGTATGGGCAGTTCATTCAAAAAAATTCCGGGTGAATAAACCCGGAATAATTGCTTAATCAGTACTGATCATATTGAGTATACCTACCTCTGCATCGGTAAGAAACCTCCAGCGGCCCCGTGGCAGGTCCTTTTTTGTGAGAGACCCAAACATCACACGATCCAGTTTCCTTACATTATATCCAAAGTGCTCAAATATTCTTCTTACAATCCGGTTTTTGCCTGAATGCAGCTCTACACCAATCTGTGTTTTGTCTTTGGCATCGCCAACATAACTTATTTCATCCACTTTTATTTGTCCATCTTCCAGCTCCAACCCTTCCGAAATTTGTTCTAAATCCTGTTTTTTAAGAGGTTTATCCAGTTCCACATGATAAATTTTTCTAACCCCATAACGAGGGTGTGTCAGCTTTTTCGTGAGCTCTCCGTCATTTGTAAACATCAGTAAACCGGTGGTTGACCTGTCTAACCGACCAACGGGATAAATCCTTTCTTTGCAGGCACCTTGTACAAGCTCCAGAACTGTTTTGCGTTTTTGAGGATCATCTGCGGTTGTAATGTAATCTTTGGGTTTATTCAGAACAAGATAAACCATTCGTTCTTTTTTGAGTGTTTGTCCACCATATTTAATGATATCCGATGGCTTGACACGGTAGCCCATTTCAGTTACCGTTTTACCGTTCACTTGTACAACTCCACTGGCAATCAAATCGTCAGCTTCCCTTCGAGAGCAGATACCGGCATTTGATATGTATTTATTCAGGCGTATTGTTCCATCATCCTGACGGAGCGATTTGGACTCTTCCTTTTTTCTTTCAGAGAATTCTTTTTTCTTATAGGGTTTCTTCTTGTAAGAAGGTTCCTTTTTGAAATCTCCGTTTGATTTGCCATATTCCAAATCCTGCTCATCCAAATCATAAGGATTAATTTTGGGCTTAAAAACAGGCTTCGGTTTATCTAAAAATGATCTTTTTTCTTTATTGGCAGCCTGTTTCTTAAAGGCTGGTTTTTCATCCGTATTTTCCCGATTCTCGTTCCGGGATACTCTTTTTTTTGCTCCTGCAAAATCGGATGGACGAGCATTATCACGATAACGTTTGAAAGAACCTTCATTATCGGGACGAGGATTACGACTTTTTTTGCTGTCTGTTGATTCTTTTTCTCGGAATTTCTTATCATCACCTTTTTCTTCTTTGAATTCCCGATTTATTTTTTTCCGAAAATCCGACCGTTCTTCTGACTGATAATCCTTTTTAGTACCAGTCTTTACTTTACCCTTTGAAGCGGGCTTAGCTGGCCTTTTGACTTGCTTTGACATGTTTATTCAATATTTTTGCAAAGCTACGAAAATGAATGCAACTGAGGATAATATATTAAAGTATTAATTACCCAAACAAAAAAGCGTCTTCAATATGATTAATTTTAGTCTGTTCACCGCTTTTTCCGGTAGTCACAGCAATGATATCAAAGCGTACCTCCAGATCAAGTTGTTTCTGCTCGATATAAGAATTAGCAGCATTTTTTAGATTTTGCTGCTTCTGTTTATTGACAAATGTTTCAGGTTCACCAAAAAAATTACTTGTCCGTGTTTTTACCTCCGCAACCACCATTACTCCTTTTATAGTGGCAATAATATCGGCTTCCAGATTTTTGTGACGCCAGTTGGTTTCAAGAACCGTATACCCATTATTTTTCAAAAATTGTACGGCCAATTCTTCTCCTTTTACTCCTGTTGTATTGTGTTCTGCCATATTTAATAATTTTAATAATGATCGATGTTTCTTATTCTACAGAAATTAATCTATTTTAGTAACGCACATTTAAATGAACCTCAAAATTAACCAATAAAAAAGATCATATGAAAAAATCTATATCACTGTTTATTTGGGTTATGGGAATGATGGTTATGTTCTCTTCAAGAGTCGTAGCCCAACCTTTCGAAGGTACCATTGAATTTAGAAAAGCTACCGAAACAGATACCACCAATTATATTTATTATGTAAAGGGACTGAAGGTTCGTATTGATGAAATCGGAAACAAATCACATAAAGCGGAAGGAACCTATCTTATTGACATGGATCAAAAAGAAGTAAGAGCATTGAATCATGAACGAAAATTATACATGGATCAGCCTACACCACCAGCACCTGTTCTTAAAGGAGTGTTTGAAATAAAAAAAGGAAATGCCGTTAAGAATCTACAGGGATATAAATGCACAGAATATACGGTCATCAATAGAGAGGAAAACACACAAATTATCTATTGGATCGCTGATGGCAAATTTTCTTTTTTTGAAAAACTATTACGGCAATTAAACCGAAAAGACAAATCATCGGTTTATTTTTTACAAATTCAGAATATCAAAAATACCTTTCCTATGCTTTCTGTTCAAACAAATATCGACGGAAAAGATGAGATCCGATTAGAGGTAACAAAAATTGTAAAAAAGGAAATCGATACGAATATGTTCGAAATTCCGAAAGGATACAGTAAGTTTGAAAAATAATACACATTCAGATTTTATTTCCTCCTCACTATAAGAGATTAATTCAGGGTTACAAACTTTATCTTGTTTATTATTTTTACCATGTCTTTTCTAGCTTACTTATCTTCCATTATCCCCGTTTCTGATTCGCTGGATAAAGCATTGGATACTGTTACCAAAAAAGTAAGCATACAAAAAAACCTATCCATTGTGAACATTGGGAATCGTTGTCAGGATCTTTTTTTTATAGAAAAAGGATTATTACGCGGTTATTATTTACTGGATGGAAAAGAAATCACTAATTGGTTTGGTTCAGAAGGGGAATTTGCAACGTGTTTTTATGCATTTGTTGCTGAAAAGCCCTCATTCGAAAACATTCAGGTTTTGGAAGACAGTGTTCTTACACAAGTTTCTTTTACCGATCTACAACATTTATATAAAGAATTCCCGGAAACAGAACGTTTGGGAAGAATCATTACTGAAACATATTATATTCGACTGGAAGAGCGTTTGCTCAGCCTGCAATTTAAAACTGCGAAAGAACGCTATCATCATTTTATTAAATCCAGACCTTCTTTATTACAGCGTACTTCTCTGGGACAAATCGCTTCTTACCTTGGTATTACCCAGGAAACCTTAAGCCGGATACGCTCCGAAATTTAACCTAACATTGATTTTTTCGTTTTTGACATATGTCAAAATTAAACTGAAGACAACCTTCTAATTTTGTTCCGTTAATTTTTAAAAATCAATCTATGAAAAAGCCATCAAATGCATTTATTGCTGCCTCCTGGGTAGCCTTGTTTACGGGTATCATTGCTTTTAATGTCGGACTATGGAACGCCAACATGCTACTCAACGAAAAAGGATACTATTTTACCGTTTTGATATTGGGGCTGTTTTCTGTTATTTCTTTACAAAAGGCCGTAAGGGACCAACTGGAAGGTATTCCTGTAACAGCCATTTATTATGGGATTTGCTGGTTCTGTACCCTGCTTTCTATTTTACTTCTGGTGATTGGCTTATGGAATGCGACATTACTTTTAAGTGAAAAAGGATTCTATGGAATGTCATTTATTCTGGCTTTGTTTTCTGCTATTGCGGTTCAAAAAAACATTCGTGATGCACAACCGGAAAAAAGTTCCTTAAAAGAAGAGTCTAAGCAACAGGATCTTTAAGCTGACCAATACTACCCCAAATTACTATTTGGGGGGGTATTGAATTCTTAAAAAGAAATTGAATTTAAATATCTTTACCGGAAATAAAATCAAATGAAACCAATTTCTTTCTCTTTGTTTTTTTTAATCATCCTGTTTTCCTGCGACACTAAAAGAAAAGAAGAAATACAAACTACTTCAGATTTTTGTTCGTCCATTCATCCGGCTCTCACTCAAAGGTTATCGGAAACACTTGCTCCTTTGAAAGAAAAGATGAAGCACAAAACGGGTGTATTTTCGCTAGAGAATGGAGATGAAGCAATGATAACACGCGCATGGTTGAGTGAAAACGCGGAAAAAACAATCGACATTCAATATTTCATTTTCGCACTGGACAATGTTGGACTGATTGGTGTGGATTATTTGGTGAGAGCAGCTGACAGGGGGATAAAAGTACGGATAATTGTTGATGACATTCTTGTGGAAGCAGATGAAGAAAAATTACTTACACTGGCTTCTCATAAAAATATTACGATCAAAATATACAATCCGGTAGTAAATATTGGCAAAACATTTTATCAAAAACTTAGTACTTTAAAAAATGATTTCCGGGGATTCAATCAACGTATGCACAACAAGACATTCATTGTGGATGATCAGGTTGTAATTACAGGTGGACGAAACATTGCCGATGAATATTTTGATTATGATCATGAATATAATTTTCGTGACAGGGATGTATTGCTTCTTGGAGGTATAACGAGTGATGTTGTACAATCCTTCAATGAATTCTGGAACAGTTCCTTTTGTAAAAATGTGACTTCCTTATTGCCCGATACCCTATCTCCGGAAATTGCTGCCGCAAAATTTCAAACGCTACATACATATGCATGTGATTCTGCTAATTTTTGGCCACAGGTTCGCGCAAAAATTAAAACAATTCCCCGCGCATTCGAGACCATACAGCAATCAGGAGATTTTCAGTGGGTAGATAATGTTCAGTTTATAAGTGATGTCCCTGGAAAAAATGATGGTAAAAATGGATTAAAAGGTGGTGGCAACACAACGACAGCTTTGATAAATCTGGTAAAGCAGGCAAAACAATCAATCATTATTCAGACTCCTTACCTTGTCACCACGGATGCGGGCAAACAACTATTTCAGGAAGCTATTAAAAAAGGAATAGAGGTAAAAATAATGACAAATAGTCTGGCATCTACCGACAACCTGCAGGCCTTTAGCGGTTATCAACGCGACAGAAAAAAGCTTTTATCAATGGGTATCAGGATTTATGAATATAAGCCCGATGCTGCCATTCGTCATAAAATAATGACGGGAGCATTGCAAAAAACAATCAACTTCACTCCCATTTTCGGACTACATGCGAAAACCATGGTAATTGATGGAAAAATTGCGGTTATTGGGACATTCAATCTGGATCCGAGAAGTGCAAATTTAAATACAGAGTGTATCACCATCATCCATTCTGAAAAGATCGCTGATGGAGTTTTAAAAGAAATAACAGAAGAAATGAAACCGGAAAACTGCTGGGAAACTACCATACATTATAACCCCGATACTGAGGCCGGATTAAAGAAAAATCTAAAGCTGGCACCTATGAAATTAATTCCAAAAGGTATTTTATAATTCATCCAGTAAAGAATCAATTTCTTCTCAACACAGATTTCACCTAATAAAACAATTTAAATGATTTGGTTAAGTATGAAGGCGAAGAGGCCCCGCACCTTCAATCTCTTTTCATCCATCGCAGCTTTAAGCCAAAATGGAAATACCTTGGTTGAGCTTCCTACGAGAGCACAAAATTCGGAGCGAAAGCAGATTCGCTCTCGCTCCGAATTTTGTGGAGTCGACGGACGAAAAGTCGAACCCTTTACTACAAGATATCATCGCATTGTTTAAATTAATGACTTGCTTAAAGTGTGAGTGTGAGAGCGAGACTCACAACTAACGCTGCAGTTGCTTGAAGTACAAAAGGTCGGAGTGAGTGTGAATTCGCTCTCGCTCTTCACACTCACTCCGACCTTTTGTGGCTTCGGCGGGAATCGAACCCACATCAAAAGTTTAGGAAACTTCTATTCTATCCATTGAACTACGATGCCAGTTGACCTTGAAAATCCGGATAATTCATGCAAAGTTAAGGTTTCCATTTATTTTTTCAGCTTATTTTTTACAGGTTTTGCATAAAATAATCTGTCACCTTTTGAAAAAGATGTTCCCGGTCTTTTCCCAACACATTGTGTTCATGTCCCGGATAAACAAAATAATCCACCTGTTTTCCTTTATCCACACAGGTTTTAATAAACATTAAACTATGCTGCCAAACAACTACATTGTCGGCAGTACCGTGAATGATCATTAATTTACCCTGTAATTTATCAGCATGTTTTAACAAATTGGATGCGTCATAACCTTCCGGATTTTCCTTTGGCGTATCCATATATCGTTCGGTATACATTATTTCATAATAGCTCCAATCAATTACCGGCCCTCCTGCAACAGCAGCTTTAAATATTCCCGGGTAATGGGTCATAATGGAAGTGGTCATAAATCCTCCATAGCTCCATCCATATAACCCTAACCTGTTTGTATCAATATAGGATTGCTTTTTCAAATAATGAATGCCAATCAACTGATCTTTCATCTCTTCCTTCCCCAAGTGGCGGAATACAGCCTGTTCAAAAGCTAAGCCTCTATTTCCACTACCTCTTCCATCCAGCGTAAATATAACAAATCCTCTTTCAGCCATGTATTGAAACCATAGATCACCTCCACCATTCCAGGTATTGTTTACCAGCTGGACATTGGGTCCATTGTATAAATAAACAATCGCTGGGTATTTTTTTGTTGAATCAAAATCCACCGGTTTAAACATTCGGCAAAACAAATCTTCGCCACTTTCACTTTTCAATTTAAAAATGTTAATAGCACCCAGTTTATATTCTTTAAGTGGGTTCTCCGAGATTTTAATTGTATTCAATTTTTTTCCCTGAGTCGAGTAGATTGAAATTTCCCTGGGCACAACAAGACTCTGAAAATTATCAATGATGTATTTCCCGCTTTCGTTTAAAAAAGAAAAATGGGTACCCTCTCCGGTGGTTATACGTTTACTTACTGCCCTTTTTAAGTCAACACTATATAAATTACGCGTAACAGGGCTTTCAGCTGTTGCCGTGTAAAACAGTTTTATTCCTTTGGCATCAAAACCGTTTACATCAACAACTACCCAATTCCCTTTGGTTAGCTGCTTAATGAGTGTTCCGTTAACATTATACAAGTACAGGTGGTTGAATCCATCCCTTTCCGATTGCCATATGAATTGGTCAGAATGCTTAGGAACAAATGTCATGGTGTGTATGGGATGCACATACTTTTCATGCTGCTCTTCCAAAATCGTCTTTTCCAAATAACCAGTGGCTACATTGTAGGAGTTTAACTTCAGATGATTCTGTTCACGGTTTAAAACAGCAATAAAGATGTGCTGTTCATCAGGACTCCAGGCGATATTGGTAAGGTATTGTTCCTTGGGTTCACCGGTTTGAAGAAACACCGTTTTACCGGTATTTACATTGTATACTCCCACTGTTACTTCATGACTTTTGTCTCCGGCCATCGGATATTTAATCGTATTGTTTTTCGCCGGACGGACGGTCCAGTCAATAATAGGATAATCCGTTACCATGCGTTGATCCATTCTGTAAAAAGCGAGCAAATTACCTTGTGGCGACCAAAAAGTGCCTTTCATTATTCCAAATTCCTCACGATGAACAGATTTACCGTTTACAATATTTTCATCCAGATCGTTTGTAACAATCAATTCATTTTTACCATCGTACACGAACAAATTATTTTTGAGCGTATAGGCTACATAACTGGTTTTATTGGCTACATCTTTATTTTCAGCCTCATCCGTTAAAGTGGAGGTTGATTGAATACGGACCTGTCTATTGTTTAATTCATATCGCAGTGTTTGTTTTCCTGATTCAAAAGAAAATTGGTTTTTATTTTCCCATTTAATCATAGGAAAAGCGGTAAGCATTTTTACATTAACTTTTACAAGCGATTCGTTTAATTCTTTTAAGGAGAGTTGAGAGGCAGGTGATTTGCCTGTAGCATCCTGAACAAAAAGGATTTCTTCTTCACCTTTTTTATCTAAAAAAGAAAACTGATCACTGCCTTTAATCCATTGTAATTGTTTAAGTCTTTCAGGAGCAAGAGACGTTTTCTGTTTCAGGATCGCATCCTCCATAGTCAATAATTTTGTTTGAGCCGATAATTGATATACGTTAAATAGAAGTGTAAAAACAGCAATACATTTTTTCATGCCAACAAGATTAAAATTTTAATAAATTGATATTGGTTTAATTTATTTTATAAGTATCTTGCCCAAAAATAAATATTTACAGGCAACCCGGTGATACTTTCTTTATTTATAACCAGTTTTATTTCCCTCTTTGCGCTAATTAATCCCTTGAGTGCATTACCTGTTTTTATTTCTTTGACTGATGGGCATACTTCCGCCTGGCGCGATTCTCAAATCAGGAAAACATGTATGTATATTATTATCATTTGCATCAGTTCCTATTTTATAGGAACTCATATTCTTAATTTTTTTGGAATTTCTATCAATTCTTTAAAAATTGCCGGTGGCATTATTATTTCACGATCAGGATTTTTACTTTTAAATGCACAACATAAACGGGATGTAAGTGATAAGATAAAAGAAGAATCATTGGAGAAAGAAGACATTTCCTTTAGCCCACTCGCCATGCCTTTATTATCGGGTCCGGGATCCATGTCGTTATTAATTAATATGTCTATTGAAAACACAGAAAAAATCAGCAATGATTTTGTTATAATTGCTGCCATTATTGCGGTAGTGGTTTGTATCTATATTATTTTTTCCATTGCTCCTAAAATCCTGAAACATACCGGACAGGCAGGATTAACCTCGATTTCAAAAATAATGGGATTTCTTGTGCTGGCGATCGGAATTGAAATGACAATGAGCAGTTTATTAAATATGCTGAAACCTGTTTTTTAACACCTCTGTAATTATAGATTTATAGTACAAACACCCCGGTCTCAATAAAAGTTAACTTACCATCCAGTGTCACTGGCAAGTAGTCATTTTGATCGATCATTAAACAATGGATCTATTATTTGATAATTGATCCATTGTTTACATTCTTTTCTGTTGGCGCCAAAAAACTAAGCTCACCCTTTTTATTTTCCGCCATCAAAATCATTCCCTGACTTTCTATGCCTTTTATTTTACGCGGTGCGAGATTCACCAGGATGGACACCTGTTGTCCGATTATGTCTGCTGCATTATAGGAACCTGCTATACCCGATACTACAGTTCGTTGATCAATACCGGTGTCAATCAAAAGCTTTAGGAGTTTATCTGTTTTAGGAACGCGTTCTGCCTGCAATATGGTCCCTACCCGGATGTCCATTTTGCTAAAATCATCAAAAGAAGTTTCTTGTTTCGATGGTTCAATAGTTATTTCCGTATTTGCAGCGTTTTCAATTTTTGAATCTTCCAGCTTTTTTATTTGAAGTGCAATCACATCGTCTTCAATTTTATCGAATAATAGTCCTGCGTCATCCAGTTGATGCCCGGCAGTTAACAGTGCATTGCCGGCAGCATCCTTCCATTGAATGGTTCCATTTAAATGAAGCATTTTACGCAATTTTACAGATGTAAAAGGCAAAAAAGGCTCCATCAGTATGCTAAGATTTGCCGCTATTTGCAACGACAAATTCATTATGGTCTGTACACGTTTTTCATCAGACTTTATAAGTTTCCAGGGTTCAGTATCGGCAAGGTATTTATTTCCTAACCTGGCAAGGTTCATTAATTCGCCCAATGCTTCACGAAAGCGATAGTTCTCAATGCTGGCAGCAATCTTTAATGGGAATGTTGCCATTTCTTTTATCAGCGTTTCGTCTTCTTTTGTAAAAACATCTGCCTGTGGTATTTTACCGTCATAAAATTTATGGGTCAGCACCACTGCCCTGTTCACAAAATTACCCAGAATAGCAACCAGTTCATTGTTATTCTTTGCCTGAAAATCTTTCCATGTAAAATCGTTGTCTTTTGTTTCAGGTGCATTGGCACACAATGTATAGCGCAATACATCCTGTTTATCTTTAAATTCAAGAAGGTATTCATGCAACCATACCGCCCAATTACGGGAAGTAGAAATTTTATCCCCTTCCAGGTTCAAAAATTCATTAGCAGGTACACTTTCAGGTAATATGTAGGATCCTTCGGCCATGAGCATTGCCGGAAAAATAATGCAGTGAAACACAATATTATCTTTTCCTATAAAATGAACAAGCTTCGTATCTTTATCTTTCCAGTAAGGTTCCCAATCTTTATTCTTAAATAATTCTTTGGTTGCTGATATATAACCAATGGGTGCATCAAACCATACGTATAAAACTTTTCCATCTGCTCCTTCAATAGGAACCTTCACTCCCCAATCCAGATCACGTGTCATTGCTCTTGGTTGCAGACCTGCATTCAGCCAGCTTTTACATTGTCCGAATACATTTGTTTTCCATTCCTGATGTGAATTTACAAAGGTTTCTATCCGGGGTTGCATTTCATCCAGAGGCAAAAACCAGTTTTTTGTTTTTTTCAATACGGGTTTTTCTCCGGAAAGTGTTGATCTTGGATTTATGAGATCTGTCGGGCTTAATGAAGTTCCGCACTTTTCACATTGATCGCCGTAGGCATTTTCATTTCCACATTTAGGACACGTACCAATAATATAACGATCAGCCAAAAACTGATTCGCTTTTTCATCAAAATATTGTTCTGTCACTTCTTCTTTAAAAACACCCTTATCATATAATTTTCTAAAAAAGTCAGAAGCTGTTTCATGATGTACAGGAGCAGAGGTACGGGAATAAATATCAAACGCAATCCCAAATTCCCGGAATGCATCACCCATTATTTTATGGTATTTATCAACCACCTGTTGAGGAGTGACCCCTTCTTTTTTTGCTTTGATCGTAATTGGAACACCATGTTCATCCGAACCGCAAATGAATTTTACATCTTCTCCTTTTAATCTTAAATAACGTACATAGATATCGGCAGGTATATAACAACCTGCAAGATGTCCGATATGCAAGGGCCCGTTTGCATATGGTAAGGCTGCAGTAACAGTATATCTTTTAATATTCATTTTTTCGGTGATTGATTTCTTACGAATTTTAAAGATTGATTAAAGGCTCAATACAAATTCGTAAATTGCGCTCAAAGATACTAATTTGTAATTAGACCTGCATCACCATGATTACCCCACCCTATTTAAAGACCGGAGATAAAATTGGCATAGTCGCCAGTGCACGCAAAGTTTCTGTAAAAGAACTTGAACCGGCAATTTCGATTTTTAATAACTGGGGCCTTCAAGTTGTCACTGAAAAAAATCTGTTCAACGAGGCACATCAGTTTGCCGGCACAGATGAAGAACGTGCAGAAGATTTACAAAAGATGTTGGATGATCCATCTATTAAAGCAATCATAGGTGCCAGAGGTGGATATGGCACTGTACGCATCATTGACAGGTTGAATTTTGAGCAGTTTAAGAAGTATCCCAA
>CAZMRM010000003.1:18574-19484 GCA_964568515.1 uncultured Chitinophaga sp.
CATTGGTTTCAGTGATATTACTGTTCTTCACGCTCACATTCACAATTTAAATATCGAAACATTGCATGCTAAAATGCTGATCGGTTTTTCTAAAAATGAACTATCCTCTAATACCTTGAAGGAAGCCTTGTTTGGCTCCTTAAAAGATTATTCGTTTGTATCACATGCATTAAACAGAAACGGAACCGCTACCGGAGAACTGGTTGGTGGAAATTTATCTTTGTTATATTCGCTTTGTGGAAGTGTTTCAGATATTGAAACAAAAAATAAAATTTTATTTATTGAAGACCTGGATGAATATTTATATCATATCGACCGGATGATGATGAACCTCAAACGTTCAGGAAAATTAGCTCATTTAGCAGGACTGGTTGTTGGAGGAATGACGGAAATGAAAGATAACACCGTTCCATTTGGTAAGAATGCGGAAGAAATCATTTTAGACGCGGTTAAAGAATATGGTTTTCCGGTTTGTTTTAACTTTCCTGCAGGACACGTAGAGAATAATTTACCCTTGTATCTCGGACGAGCCGTAAGATTGGAAATAGGAACAGTCAATAAACTTATATTTTAAAAGAGCTGAAATTCAATAAATTTCAGCTCTTTCTTTTTATCTAACAAGGGTTACGTGTCCGATGTATTTGTGAGGTTGATTATTGATGTCCTTTAATTCAACCAGCCAAACATAAACATCCTGTTGTGCGGTTTTAGAACCACCATTTGCTTTTCCATTCCATGGTACAGCTGTTTCAGGACTGGTGGTTTTTTCGGTCGTGTAAATCATATTTCCCCAACGGTCAAATATCCACATTTGAAATTCTGTTATGTTGTATCCTTTTGGAATAAAACCATCATTGACATTGTTTCCATTGGGTGTAAATGTATTCGGAACATAAAAGGCCCAGTTTGG
>CAZMRM010000003.1:19494-19800 GCA_964568515.1 uncultured Chitinophaga sp.
ATACGTAACCGATGTTGGGAAGGTATGATATGGGTTTTGTTCGATCGAAGTAGGATCGGGAGACAACCCGGCATCACCAAAATCCCAGCTCCAGAATGCTGTTTCAGTTGCACGATCATAAAAAGCAACGGTATTTTCTGTTTCCGTAGGTTCTTCCGGTGAGAAAATAAAACCGGCTACCGGTACAGGATATGCATTCATCATTTTGGGCCATGTAAAAGTTGCCTTACAGGTATTTGCTGTTGTTACAGAAAGAGAAACATCGTACGTCCCCGGAAGCGTATAGATGTGTTTCGGATTTCTGGC
>CAZMRM010000003.1:19810-27678 GCA_964568515.1 uncultured Chitinophaga sp.
GGTACAACCATCCGCACTATGTAAGACTACTGACGGAATATATGCTCCCGGATTTAGATAATTATGGAACTGCACAAGTTGTGATGATGTAAGCGTTGTTCCATCGCCAAAATCCCAGTCTATTGTTTGAATATTAGTTCCTGATACTTCTAATCGAGTTGCATCAGGAATACATACAAAACCTCCGGTATAGGTTAGCGTACCCGAAGTTCCATTAACGGTTATTACTTGAGTTGAAGTGTAAGTACATCCACCGGCAGTAATTGCAATCAAACGAACAGTGTAAACACCAACTGCATTATAGATATGTACAACACTGTCTCCGGTTGCTGTTTGTCCATCACCAAAATTCCATAACCAGGTTTTTATCTTATCCGAACTTGAAAAACTGAAATCCAGAAAATCGACTATTAAAGGAACACAACTTTCATATCGGTTTGCATCAAAATTAACAGCAGGCAGCGGAGGAATATTTAGCAATATGGATGTAGAATCTATACAACCATATTTGGATTTAATAATGACCTGAGGTTGATAAATGGCAGAAGTATCGTACTGAAACTGTGGATTTTGAACTGTTCCATGATTATCTCCTCTATCTTTATAGCTCCAATACCATTCAACAATCTCTCCTGTGGGAGTGGATAAATCGGTAAATCTGACCGGTTCACCCAAACATAATGGTGTAGCACTGAATTTGGCAACCGGACGAGGTCGTACAATAACATTTTTAGTCGTTATTTCCGAACATCCTAATTTAGTGGTGACTATCAATGAGGTAAGATAGGTTCCTTCTTTTGAATAAGTATGAGTCGGATTTTGCAAACTACTCAATGCCGATTTATCACCAAAGCTCCAAATCCATTTATTTATGTTATCTGCCGGATCCGCACTTATAGATTTATCGGTAAATACAGTTGGTGTACCGACACAAACCTCAGATATCGTGTAATCAGGGATAGGAAGCGGGAATACCTTGATCATTGCTGTGGTATCATCCGTACATCCTAAATCACTGACCGAAAGCGTTACCGGGAAGGTTCCACTGTTTTTATATACATGTGTAGGGTTTTGTAAAGTGCTTGTCGAATTATCATCTCCAAAGGTCCAGGTCCATCCTTTTGTTATTAGACCTCCGCCAATTTTAACCGAAGCATCCTGAAATGAAGCTGTTCCATTCATACAAATATCCTCAAAGTAGAAACTGGCAATAGGTGCAGGAAATACCTTTACAATTTTTGTAAGTGAATCCAGACAACCGTTTTTATTCATTACCCTTAAGGTAACCTTATAAGTTCCTTCTTTTTTATAGGCATGGGTAGCATCCTTTGTTGTGGCCGATGTACCATCGCCAAAATTCCATTGATAATCAACAATAGGAACTTTTGAATTATCATTTGTAAAAATACTATAGGAAGAATCAACAAAATTGATAGGAACATTTAAACATACACTATCAGCGGATTGTTTAAAATTTGCTTTTGTAAACATCGGATAGATCGTGGTACTCAGTGTTGTCTTGCAGCCACTTACAGTAGTAAGTTCAACAGTTACAACATCACCGGGGTTAGCATTCACAATATCAATAATACGTGTTGTTTGACCTGTTGACCATTTATAAGCAAATCCTTCCGGAGCAGTAAGACGAACGGCACCATTTGCAGCACAGGCTGCAGGAATAATTCCCAACGAATCACATCTTGCTGTTAAGTAGGCATAACCAAAGTGGCCACCTTGTCCACAATCCCAGGTTTCAAAACCAATGGTCACATTTTGCCCGATGAATTTTCTTAAATCAACCCCAACAGTGGTCCAGGCGCGGTATACAATATCACCCGGACTATCGACTTTTCCACCCAGTTGTTCTGCCTGTGCCTGAGAACAGTTTCTGTATCCTGCCACACTTGCATCTGCAAAATCTTCCTTAATACCACAAACAGGATCGATCAGATTTCCGCTCCCGTCTCTAATAGAAACAATAAATCTTGGTCTGATGCTTTTTGCATGTACAGGTTGCGGATCCTGAAGAACAACAGCATATTTATAAATCAATAATGCATTGGATTCATTAATAGCAAATGTATAATTCAGATAATCTCTTTGCCACATAACACCGTTTCCCCATACACCAATTCCTCCGTTCCCTAAACGAACACAGGCTTTTTCATTAGGCGGCAATGTCGATACATTTCCACAAGTAAAAGGATCGGGAGTTGCAGTTGTGATGATCGTATGACGTCCGTTTACAATTCCCTCCTTGTAATAATATGCAGGTGACGGGTAAGGCGCTTGTGGAGTTCCTATATTGGTTCCCGGAGTATTATAAGGATAAACCGAAGTATATCCTTTCCAATTAGTAAAATCGCCTGCCGAAAAATCTGAATTGGCACAGGAGCTCGGGGTATTTTTAACCTGTGCAAGTGCATAATTCTGGCTTATCATCAGTAATACACCGAGTGTAAACCATAGAACAATTTTATGTGTATTCGAAATCATGTGATTATTGTACTAGAGTAACTATTCCTTTAAATTTAGACAAGACACTGCCGTCTTCCTTACTTGTAAAAATAATGCTATAAACATAAACATCTCTTTCACACAAACCTCCTTTATACGTTCCGTTCCAACCCTGATTAATATCTCCTGAAAACAATAATTTATTTCCCCAACGGTCAAATATGCGCATTTGATAATCTGCATTCAGATAGTCACCGGATGCAAAAGGCATAAACTGATCATTGAGTCCGTCACCATTCGGAGTGAATGCATTCGGTATGAAAACAGCACGCTCTGTTCTGACATAGATTGTTCTGGTAGTACTGTTTTGACACCCGTGTTGATTGGTCACTAACAATGAAACCGTATATGCAGGTTCATTTCCTCCTTTATAATCATGTGAAAATTTGGTTTTATTCAATTCTTTAATTCCATCCCCCAGATCCCATTCCCATTTTACAACATCGGAGGAAGAATTATCAATGATCTGGGTTTTCATGTCATACATGGATAATTCATTTGGTGAAAATAAAAAAGAAGGTGTAGGTATCGGATACACATGTATGTAATATTCTTTTGTTAAGGTATCACTGCATCCATTGATATTGGTTGCCACAAGCGATGGAGAATATTTACCTGCATCCTGATATGGAACACCAATTACATGTTCTCCATATTTTATACTGGCAGGATTAAATACCCATTTCCATGTAGAGATACTATCGGTATTCGAGCTATCGACAACTGCTGTAAAGTTGGTTATGAATATGGGACAACCAACCGTATCGGATGCATAAAAATCAAATTTAGGCTGGGAGTAGACTGTTATTGGTTTGGTTAATGAGTCTGTACAACCATAATTATTTGCTACTACCAATTTAATATTCTTTTGGCCGGATGTTGCATATATATGACTTGGATTTCTTAGATTGGAAGAAGTGCTGTCTCCAAAGGTCCATGTGTTTTTATTTCCATCCGAATAATTACTGAATCTTAATTCTTTATAAATACAACCGGAATTAGCAACAAAAGAAACAGTTGGCTTTGGGAACAATTCCAAAGGTTTAGAAACACCTTCAATACATCCCTTATCGGATGTAACAAAGAGCTGAACAATAAAATTTTTATTTCCCGGAGCATACAGATGCTTCACATCTAATGTTTTAACAAAAGCACCATCTCCAAGACTCCATAAATAATCGCTGATAACACCATTTGGTACTTTGGATGTGTTCTTAAATGATACAGAATCACCAATACATGAACTTAAAATATTAAAGTCAGGAATCGGCGGTGGCCATATGTTAATCAGCATGGTCGTATCATCCGTACAACCGGTATTATCCGTTACAGTCAATGTTACATTATACGCCCCCGGGGTTGGGTATACTGTATTGGTATGCTTAACCGTATCAAATAAATTATTTCCAAAATTCCAATACCAGTCTACCAATGTCTTTCCAGCTGAAGCATATGATGTATCCCTGAAATAGGTAGTTGTTCCAAAACAATGTAAAGGACTGGGATCAGAGAAAACAGCTGTTGGATGCGGTTTAACAGTTACCCTGACCGTGTCATACACCACACAGCCGGATGACAGAACAGTGCCTCTCACTATATAATCATTTATCTGATCCGTATTGGTATTGTTAACGATTGAAACACTTGGATTAGAAAGAGTGGGGTCACTCAATCCGGTAGTGGGTGACCAACTGTAAGCCGTATTTGCTATAGGTCTTAAACCTATTATAACACTGTCTCCTGAACAAATTTCTTTATCCGGCCCAGCATTTAAAGGAATGGGGTCACTTAAAGTCAGGACGATCGTATTGGGCTCAGGACAAAATCCGTATTTATATGTTATTTCTATTGTTTTTAATGGTTTTGGAGAGCTTGGCAATGGAACCACTTCCACGGTAGCACATTCCTGCCCTGCCGGTATCGTAACAGACCCGGGTAACATTTGATAATCCACACCATTTACAGCTGTACCGCCAATTGTATAATTAACAACATAAGGACTTGTTCTGTCTCCGGTTCTGCAAAATGTAAAACTTCCGTTCTTACATCCCCTTACTCCGTTTACATTGGTCGCCAAGTTGTTATATATAACAGGGGAACAGGTGATGGAACCACCTTCGATGAAAACTCCTGAATCAAAAATGGCATCTTCCACATCGGCGATAACTATTTTAAGATGATAGGTACTGCAGGAAACAACCTGTGTCCAGGCGGTTAACGGTTTTGTAAGCCCGTCATACTGAAGTGTGGTTCCATTCGCATTATTGTTAAAATACTGGCTATTTGTGTTCGCATTGACGGTATTAATAGAAACCGGTGTATTTGTATTGGGAAGTGTTGCAATGTTTTTGGACCCGGTTATTCCTGGTCCACTAATAAAGAAAGAAAAAACGTCGTTAAAATCCGCACCTACATACTCAGGGTACTCCTCAGAGCCAAAAGCATATTTAATTTTTAATGTATCACAGGAAGGTATTAAATCAAATTCCAATGCACAGCCATCAGTGGTTTTAGTTCCCAAAATAGCATCCAGCTGGCTATCCCCGGATGTTCCGTTAGTTGTACTTAAACTTACGTTATTATTAGGACCTATTGCATTTGTTGCTTTACCGGTGGTTAAAAGGATACCTTTGGTTAACCCCAGATTTGTTCCAGTGCTCGTAAAAGTTGCAAAAGCACCTGTCTGACAATTCAATTTTACATTGGATACATTATAGCCGGGACCAATAATGGATGAAACAAGGTCCTGTGCTGTAACATTTGGATTTACAGTTAGCTGAGAAAAAGCAGTATTCGGATATAATAACAGCAGGAAAGATAAAATAACGAAAGGGATAAAATTCGCATATTTTTTCAAACTCATGGGGGATGTAAATCTTTTCACAATTCTCATTGGTTAATCTTGAAAAATGAAATAACTATTTATTTTTCTAGTGACAAAATTAACAACAATTTTTAATATACACCTGAAAACCAACAAATTATTGGTTATAGATTATAAAAATGTTCTTAATTTTAGAAAGAGAGATTTTTGCAGCAATTTTACTCGCTTGCTTATCAGACACTAAAGCTTATAAAAAGGTTGCAACCATCTGGTTATTTTTAATTATATAAAGCTCCTTTTTGGGATAAAAAAGGTTCTGATTTATAAATATATCTATATTTAAAGCTAGGATAGCGATTCTGGCAAGGTTAGTAATGGTATATTTGTATGAAATGCAATTTTTTTAGTGTGACTTTCTTTAAATAAACGTTCCAAGAAATTATGCTTGTGTGGAATCATTGCCAGCAGATCAATAGAGGAAGTTTCCACGAAATCATTTACGCCAGCTGTAAAATCCTCATTTTCATAGAAATAAAACTTAAAAGGAATGTTCTCGAAGTATTTTTCTATCCGGATACCAGCAATGGATTTTTCCGGATTTTGTTCCGGATCCTCTTTATCCACATTTAAAACAGAAAAGCTTGCCCCGCTTTGTTGTATAAGCTCCTTTAAAGGATTCAAAACCCCAATATCTTGTTTTAGCTTATAATCATAAGCCAATGTAATTCTTTCAATCTTCTTAAATTTTGCTTTTTCGGGCACTAAAAGGATGGGGGTTTTTGTTTTACGAATCACATCAATTGCAATACTTCCAATAATTAATTCACTAAATGCACCTTCTGTTTCCATACCCATGACAATAAACGAAGGTTTAATTTCATTTTCTATACTTAGAATCTCATCCACTGCAAATCCTTCTTCCACCCTGCACTCTATTTCAACTTTATTGTTTTTTGATAAAAATGCAGCTTCTTCATGAAGCGATTCCAAATTATTTTTTCTTAACACCTTTGGATTTTCCATTACCAGCAGGGGCTCTTCAGGAACAGACATTACCGGAAGATGATAGATATGACACAAGAGCAGTTTGTATCCAAATGCTTTAGCAAATTCAACTGCATATTCGGATGCACTTCTGGCTGCATCTGAAAAATCTGTTGGAACAAGGATGGTTTTCATGGCAAGTGGTTTTATGTAATATTATTCATATTTTGAGGAATAATTACCGCGAAAATTACACATATGGTTTGGAAACACTTGTTACAAAGCCTGTTTGTACAATTATATCCGTTACCGTTTATCATTGCGTCATATATTATGCCTTTCAGCTCATTTTTAATCTCGAATTCGAGCCATTCACCTCAGAAATGTTTTTTCTAATTTTTATTTTTATTAATATTGAAAAAAATCCATTAACGCTCTAACCTATGTCTCGCATTACCACTTTTAAACAATATGAAGATGATTATAAAAAAAGTATAGAAAATCCAGAAGCTTTCTGGTCCGACCAGGCCGAAACATTTTTATGGAAAAAAAAGTGGGACAGTGTTTTAAAATGGAATTTCAAGGATCCAAAAGTAGAATGGTTCATTGGCGGTAAGTTAAATATTACAGAAAATTGCCTGGACAGGCATTTGTCAACGCGGGGAGAACAGATTGCTTTTTATTGGGAACCAAATGAGCCATCTGAAAAAGGACTTCAATTCACTTATAAACAATTACACGAACAGGTTTGCAAATTTGCAAATGTTTTAAAAAATAATGGTGCTAAAAAAGGAGACCGCATTTGTATTTACATGCCAATGGTCCCAGAATTAACAATCGCAGTGCTTGCATGTGCACGAATAGGTGCCGTGCATTCCGTTGTTTTTGGAGGTTTCTCTGCCAATGCTTTATCCGAACGTATCAAAGACAGCAACTGCAATATAGTTATTACGACTAATGTTTCAGTAAGAGGCACTAAAATCCTTTCATTAAAAGAAGTCGTGGACGAGGCCTTGAAAACAACAACATCTGTTCAAAAGGTTATTGTTTCAGAACGCAAAGAGATCAGCACCAACATGCTTAAAGGAAGAGACGTTTGGTGGCACGATGAAATGGAAAAGGCGAATACCGATTGCCCCGCGGAAATAATGGATGCAGAGGATATGCTTTTCATTCTTTATACTTCGGGGTCAACAGGCAAGCCCAAAGGGGTAGTACATACCTGTGGAGGCTATATGATTTTTACACAATATACCTTTGAGAATGTATTTCAATACAACAAACAAATACCCGATATATACTGGTGTACGGCAGATATAGGATGGATTACGGGACACTCTTATATTGTATATGGTCCTTTACTGACAGGCGCTACTTCTGTTATGTTTGAAGGCATTCCCACATTTCCGGATGCAGGACGTTTCTGGCAAATCATTGATAAATATAAAGTATCCATTTTTTATACTGCTCCTACAGCTATTCGTGCATTGGAAGCAGCCGGTTTGGAATATGTGACCCCTTATAAGTTAGATTCACTTCGCAT
>CAZMRM010000004.1:0-7997 GCA_964568515.1 uncultured Chitinophaga sp.
ATTTCAGTTTCCAGGCGTTCTGGTGACAGGTATAAGAACTTGATAGCACCATGTACGCAATTGTCCAATGCAATGTCGATTTCCCGTTTGTGCATGGCTGAAGTAATGGCAATTGCTTTGATTCCTTTTTTAGTAAGATTTTCCACCTGATCTTTCATAAGTGCAATCAGCGGAGAGACAACAATACAGATCCCGGTTTTTGCCAAAGCAGGTATTTGGAAACAAATCGATTTTCCTCCTCCGGTTGGTAATAAAGCAAGCGTATCCTGTCCTTGCAAAACAGATTCAATGATCTCCTCCTGCAAAGGCCGAAAAGAGGTATAACCCCAGTATTGTTTTAATATGTCCCGGATAGCTGGCATTTTTTAAGAACATAAAGATAAGAAGAAGCGGGAAATGTTAACTTTGTTAGGCTCTATAAAACATATGTCATGAAAGAAACGATAAATGTTGCACTCGCACAGTTAGCTCCCGTTTGGCTGAATAAAAAATTAACCATCAAAAAAATCGAAGAAGCAGTTTCGGAAGCAGTATCCCAACATGCCAACCTGGTTGCTTTCGGAGAAACGCTTTTACCCGGTTACCCCTTCTGGATCGAATTAACAGATGGTGCCCGTTTTAATTCTTCTCTTCAGAAAGAACTATTTTCCCATTATTTGAAAGAAGCCATCAGTATAGAAGAAAGTGATCTGGAAAGTATTTGTAAGCTGGCAAAACAGCATCAGATAGCAATTTACCTGGGCTGTGCGGAAAGAGCCAAGGATAGAGCCGGACATAGTATTTATTGCAGTATGGTATACATTAGTGAAGAAGGGAAAATAGCTTCTGTACATCGCAAATTAATGCCAACGTATGAAGAAAGATTAGCCTGGTCCATCGGTGATGGCAATGGTTTACAGGTCCATCCGTTGGAAGCCTTTACAGTTGGTGGATTAAATTGCTGGGAAAACTGGATGCCATTGGCACGTACTGCTTTGTATTCTCAGGGTGAAAATTTACATGTGGCCATATGGCCCGGTAGCAGGCGCAATACGATCGATATTACCCGTCACATTGCACAGGAAAACCGAATGTTTGTGTTGTCCGTATCGGGATACATGCTGAAAGAGCATATCAAAGAAACACCTCATTACGAGCTGATCCTTAAAAATGCACCGGAAATACTTGCTGATGGTGGATCGTGTTTGTGTGCACCGGACGGAACATGGATCATTGAACCTGTTATCGGAAAAGAAATCGTAAAAACCGCTGAAATAAATATCAATGAGGTAAGAAAGGAGCGTCACAATTTTGATCCATCCGGTCATTATTCACGACCGGATGTTTTTCAATTAAATGTGAATCGTGAACGTCAGCGCGTTGTCCGGTTTAATGATTGATGAACTTTGTCTGGAGAACAAATTTCATAAAAATGATCTATTGATTATTTTGTTGCAAACAATTTTTCAAGCGCAAACATCTCGTCCCTCAGCCGTGCTGCTTCGGCAAAGTCAAATTCTTTAGCAGCAACATCCATTGCTTTTCGGGTTCGTGTAATGGCCTTTTGTAATTCTTCTTTACTCATAAATTGAACCACCGGATCAGCTGCATAGTTGATCGTTTCATTTTCCACATAGCTCCTGGTAAGTTTCCCTTTGGAGTCAACAATAACAGTGGTTTGTCCCATAATGGATTCTTTCGTCTTGTTCAATGCTGTTGGTACCAAGCCGTTTTCAAGATTATAAGCAATTTGTTTTTGTCTTCTGCGTTCGGTTTCATCGATGGTACGTTTCATGGAATCGGTAATTTTATCAGCATACATAATTACCTTCCCGTTGATGTTACGTGCTGCACGTCCAGCTGTTTGTGTCAGAGCACGATCCGATCGTAAAAATCCTTCTTTATCTGCATCCAATATTGCTACCAGCGACACTTCCGGAAGATCCAATCCTTCTCTCAATAAATTGATTCCGATCAATACATCAAATACCCCCAAACGCAGATCACGCATGATCTGTACACGTTCCAGCGTTTCTACATCGGAGTGAATGTATCTGCAACGTATACCTACATTCAGCATATACTTTTGCAGCTCTTCTGCCATGCGTTTGGTAAGTGTGGTAACAAGAATCCTTTCATCCTTTTTTGTAATTTTATCAATCTCTTCCAACAAGTCATCAATCTGGTTAATGCTTGGTCTTACTTCAATAATAGGGTCGAGCAAACCTGTAGGACGTATGACCTGCTCGGCTACAATACCTTCCGATTTTTTCAATTCATACTCGGCAGGTGTCGCACTTACATAAATGGTTTGCGATAACAGACCTTCAAATTCGGTAAACGTCAGGGGCCGGTTGTCAAGTGCAGCAGGCAAGCGGAATCCGTATTCCACCAGGTTTACCTTACGTGAACGGTCACCACCATACATGGCACTTATTTGAGGAACGGTAACATGACTTTCATCGATTACCATTAAAAAATCCTCAGGGAAGTAATCAATCAAACAGAAGGGACGGGTTCCGGGCGAACGTCTGTCAAAGTAACGGGAATAATTTTCAATCCCAGAACAATATCCTAATTCACGCATCATTTCCAGATCATAGGTTACACGGTCTTCCAGCCGTTTTGCTTCCAGGTGTTTTCCCGTTTCTTTAAAATAATCTACCTGTTTTACCATATCATCCTGAATCTGGTATATAGCGCCTTTAAGCGTATCCGGACTTGTTACAAATATATTAGCCGGGTAAATGGTTACATTTTCGAATTTTTCAATTCGTTTTCCGCTAATGGTATCAAAGCTTTCTATATCCTCAATCTCATCATCATAAAAAGTAATGCGTAAGGAATAATCTGCGTAAGCCAGGTTAATGTCTACTGTATCTCCTTTGACGCGGAATGTTCCTCTTAAAAAATCAGCTGTGGTCCGGGAATAAAGGCTTTCAACCAGGCGATGCAAAAATTTATTCCGGCTGATAATGTCTCCTTTGTTTATGGAAATTACATTGCTTTTGAATTCCATCGGATTACCGATACCATAAATACAGGAAACAGAAGCAACAACAATTACATCTCTTCTTCCGGAAAGTAATGCGGAAGTAGCACTTAAACGAAGCTTTTCAATTTCATCATTACGCGATAAATCCTTTTCTATATAGGTATTGGTAGTTGGAATGAAGGCCTCTGGCTGATAATAATCATAATAACTTACAAAATATTCAACTGCATTTTTAGGAAAAAACTGCTTAAACTCTCCGTAAAGCTGAGCTGCCAGTGTTTTATTATGACTTAAAATAAGTGTGGGTTTTTCTACCTGTTGTATAACATTGGCAACGGTAAAGGTTTTTCCGGAACCGGTTACACCCAATAAGGTTTGAGAAGGAACATCATTTTTGATTCCTTGTACCAGTTGTTTGATTGCTGAAGGTTGATCACCTGTTGGCTGAAAATCTGATATAATTTGAAAGTCCATAAATGCAAAGATAAACATTATGGAAGATTTTTAAAACATCCCGGTGACTACAAATTCCAGATTTTCCAGGCTTCCTCTGCCTGCAAGTGTAGCATGGAAAGCCCGTTTACAGTTGCTGTTCCCATCTCTTTTCCTTTTTTCAAAAAGGCGGTTTCCGGAGGATTGTACACCAAATCATAAAGCAGGTGGGCAGGTGTTAAAAATTCGTAGGGAATAGCAGGAGCTTCTTCTACGTCCGGATACATACCTACCGGAGTGGTATTTACGATCAGTTTGAAAGCCGTCATAACATGTTCATTCAGTTCTTCGTAGCTAAACTCATTTTTCAGGATCAGGTTATTGTCGATGATCTTGGTACGTGTTACAAAATAACAATCAATACCTATTGTTTTTAATACGTGATGAACAGCTTTGGAGGCACCACCTGTTCCCAGGATGAGTGCACGCTCATGCTGGGTTTCTAAAAATGGTTTGAGGCTTTGACGAAATCCAAAAGCATCTGTATTGTATCCGACCAGTTTTTTTGTGGATGGTTCTTTTTCATCAGAAATAATTTTAATACAATTTACCGCACCTATTTCTTTTGCAGTCGGATCCAGTTCATCTAAAAATGGAAGTACACTTTCTTTGTATGGAATGGTCACATTTAAACCGCGTAAGGTTGAATGCTTCTTTAAAAGTGCAGGAAGTTCTTCGATTGTTTCAATCGGAAATAATTGATACTCGTGATCTTTTAATTGTTCCTTTTCAAATTTTTCTGAAAAATATTTTTTAGAAAAAGAGTGGGAAAGCGGATACCCGATTAAACCGTATGACTGAAGCTTTTTCAAAATAATTAATTTATAATTGCTATATGCTTTATACAATTCTTGTACAATAGTACTAAAAATACCGCAAGCAGGCTGAAACTAATTATTATAAGAAAGGCTGCTGTAGAATACGTTGCACGATTTATTCTTTTCTTTTAAGTAGCTCACCGTTTTTATGTAATTAAATCTTTGTCAGTTACTTGTCCTTTTTTAGTATCCTTTGGCTCTCTTGGCATCGTTATTCATATCGTCCGTAGTTCCTGCCGTCATTTTACAGGCACAAAATTACGGAGAAAAGGCACTGGAAAAGATGTTTTTACTTAATAATAAGTGAGTGGTGGATGTGAGGCGGTTAGGAGGGGTTTATGAAATGGCCGGGGAAACGGCTCCGATTGAAATTTTTGTCCTATATTCGAAGTCGGTGCTTTGATTGAAAGTTTGTGCTAAAAATCGCCACTTCACAAGTCCGAACCATTAGCGGCAATTAATGCGCACTGAATGAACGATCTGCTTTATTCCATACCGACCATTTCATGTGTGATAGGATATTATTTCTCTTGGCGACATTACTCTAAAGGTAACTGGACAGTCGCTGTGCTCCTACTAATGGTTTGTGGACTTGTACTTCGGATTTACGCTTCTTCTGATTTTTTTCTTCACACTTGGGATGAAAGGTATCATGCACTTGTAGCCAAAAATCTTATCCATCATCCACTGACACCGACTCTTTATGACAATCCGATTCTTTCCTACGATTACAAGAACTGGACTGCAAATCATATTTGGATTCACAAGCAACCTTTACCACTTTGGACGATGGCGGCCAGTATGTGGCTGTTCGGAGTAAATGAAATGGCGTTGCGACTTCCTTCAATCCTGCTAACGACAATCGGAATTTGGCTTTCATTTTTTATTAGCAACTATTTCTTCAACAAAAAAATTGGCTACCTAACAGCTTTCTTTTTTTCCATCAATGGTTTGATAATTGAATTGACTGCTGGCAGAGTTGCAACAGACCATATTGACATTTTCTTTTTGTTTTTTATACAATTGGCAATTTTCTTCTGTATTGTCTTCTCACAGAAACAGAAAATTATTTACAACTTACTTGTAGGAGCAAGTATCGGTGCGGCAATTTTAGCAAAGTGGTTGCCTGCACTCATTGTTCTTCCAATATGGTTATTCGTTGTAATTGACTCAGGCAATTTCAAAATCAAAACAATCATTTTTCATTTTTTTATGTTGATAGCTACTTGTGTTGTTCTTCTTCTTCCTTGGCAACTTTATATTTTCAAAGTGTTTCCGACAGAAGCAAGTTGGGAAGCAGGTTTCAATTTAAAGCACATCACCGAAGTGCTTGAAGAAAGAACAGGTCCGTTTTACTATTTCATTGACAGAATCAGAATCAACTATGGTGAATTTATTTACTTGCCGTTGATCTGGTTTCTTTGGAAGACTTTCAAAGATATTCGTAATAAGAAACGATTGGCACTTACCATTTGGGTTTTAATTCCGCTTCTGTTTTTTTCAATTGCCAAAACGAAAATGCAAGCTTATATTCTTTTTATCTCACCAGCTTTATTTCTCATGACTTCTGAATTTTTCTTCATGCTCAACGACTACAAAAAGAATCACAAGTTGAGATGGTTTTTCAATCTGATTTTATTTTTGCTTATTGCTCTACCAATTCGCTATATGATTGAAAGAGTAAAACCATTTGAGCAGTCAGACAGAAATCCTGGATGGGCAATTGAATTGAGAAAACTGAATAAGAAGAATATTTCCAACGGAGTTCTACTGAATTATGACAGACCAATTGAAGCAATGTTCTACACAAACCTCACAGCTTATTCATACATTCCAGACAGAAATAAGATTATCGAATTAGTTACAAACGGATATACAGTAATAATCAATGACGATGGCAAATTACCTGACGACATTAAAACAATCAAAGGTGTTACGACTGAAAAGCTTAACTGCCGTTAACATCGGCTTAAGCAATGATCTTGGTGGCTTTACTTTTTTAGTTTTTCCAATATCAAGCCCCTTTTGGTACTTGCAAAAGTCCCATAAAACACTCTGTTATTATTCGCCTTCAAACCCTTGCCCTTTATTTTTATTATTCACAAAATTTGGAACAGCCTCTGATATCCGTTTTAAAATACTTTTTTTACAAACATAAATTGTTACTCCTCACCTTTCTTAATTAATACATACTGGTCCAGGATTTCCATAATCGGTTTGATGCTCATGGTGATATATTTTTCAGTTGTTCATCAAAAATAATCCCCACCTGTGACAACCGTATGTCAGGGGTGAGGATTAATATTTTATGAATTTTCAACTGTTCTGTGCAGGAATATCTAAAGGTTCTAAAGTTACCTTAATCATTTTCCGGAGCAATCTGAATCACCAGATTATCGAGATCATCTGTTAATCTTATCTGACAGCCCAGGCGGCTATTTTTTTTTACAAAGAATGCAAAATCAAGTACTTCTTCTTCCTGTTTTGCCATTTCGGGTAGCTGATGATCGCTTAAAATATAAACATGACAGGTAGAGCACATACACATTCCGCCGCAAGTACCTTGTACCGGAAAATCATAGCTCTTGCAAAACTCCATCAGGTTCAATCCCATATCTGTAGGGGCATCCAGTGTTTGTTTATCCCCTTCGCGATCAATGACTGTAATATTTATAATTCCCATAAATTAAAAGCCATTCACACCATTTACGGTGGTATATTTTAATACTAGGTTCTTTTCAGGATAAATTCTTTTGAATGCAGATTGTACCATCAATGTTGCTTCGTGAAAACCACAAAGGATCAATTTCAATTTACCAGGATAAGTATTGATGTCACCAATTGCATAAATACCCGGAATGTTGGTACTGTAATCAAGAGTATTTACTTCAATTGCATTTTTAGTAACATTCAGGTTCCAGTTGGCAATAGGTCCCAGTTTTGGGGTCAATCCAAAAAGTGGCAGGTAATAATCGGTAACAGCTTCTTTGTTCCCTTCTACCTGATGTGTAATGATTACGGATTTTAAATGTCCGTTACCATTCAATGCGGTAACTTCACTGTTGGTGATCAGTTTTAATTTCCCTGCAGTATTGAGATCAATGATTTTTTGAACAGAATCCAGGTGACCTCTGAATTCTTCTCTGCGGTGAACAAGTGTTACTTCTTCGGCAACTTCTGAAAGAAACAAGGTCCAATCAAGTGCCGAGTCACCACCACCTGCAATCACTACTTTTTTATTACGGTATTTTTCAGGATCACGTACCATGTAATCGATGCCTTTATCTTCAAAGGTTGTAATGTTGGCAATAGGTGGTTTGCGAGGCTCAAAACAGCCTAATCCTCCTGCAATGGCAATGATCGGAGCTTCATGAACAGTACCTTTGTTGGTGATCAGCCGAAACTTGTGATCAGCCGTTTGTTCAATAATTTCAGCTCGTTCACCTAATGTAAAACCTGGTTTGAAAGGAGCGCCCTGGTCCAATAAATTTTTTACCAGTTCCCCTGCATTGATAGAAGGGAATCCGGGGATGTCATAGATGGGTTTTTGAGGATAAATTTCGGCACATTGTCCGCCCGGATAGGGCAGTGCATCCACCAAATGGCAATGTAGCTTTAGTAAGCCGGCTTCAAAAACAGTGAACAATCCACATGGACCTGCACCAATGATTAAAATATCAGTTTTAATGACACTCATTTTTTTTTATTTTATA
>CAZMRM010000004.1:8007-17502 GCA_964568515.1 uncultured Chitinophaga sp.
GGCTAACTCACAATCATAATTTAATGAAAATAAGACTAATTTCGGCAAGAAACGTTTGCAGAGAAAACAAACTAAAACTGAAGTTTTCTGTTGTTCTTTAACGTTCAACATGCGTAAGTTTTTCAATTTCAAGTTCGTGATTTGCTTCTTTGATCAATGCATTTAAGCGCTGCAGCTCTTCATGATCCACTGCAATAATAACGGTACTGCAAAAAGTCGGCAGGCGTGTAATGGTTTGTTGCGTAAATCCAAAGTACTCCAGGTGATCATGATGATAATTAACAGCCATTTTAAAAGCCATGTATTGTTCTTCTGTAAAACAGGTAACTGCTGTTCCGAAGCCAACATGAATGTCTCCGCATACGGAGCATTTGGAGATATAATCTCTTTCGTTATGAGCTAATATTTTGGATTCACACATGGTTCAACAAGTACACACATAATCAGCACCTATTTGTCTATAGGATTAGCCGACAAATTTACGACAAAATTCTGATTTAAATCAATCCGCAGCAATACCTAATATTAGGTAAAACGCAATACCTGAAAGTTTGGTTGTCAAATGTATTAAAATAGCGGTGGAGAGGGGAAATTGAAAGATAAGGTACATAAAAATGTAGACAATCAATAAAATAAAAATGGCCCCATACATGCAAAAACGGGCCATTTTTATCAACTAACTAACAAACTAACTTTATAGTAAGCTTTGAAAACTGGATACCTGCTTACCTTATTGATAAACGGGTAATAAGAGCGAATATTGTCAAACAGAACGTTCTCTTGCTTTCCTTATCTTTCAATTTTGGTTTATCCATCCGCATCGTACCGGAAGAATGGTCATATATTTTGTTGGTGCCATTTCGTTCCAATTTTGTTCGCAGGGATTTTCAATGGTTAATTGATAGGTCATTTTTTCTTACTCCTGTGTTCTTTTATTTCCAGAACTGCCACCATTTTTTCTTGACGGTTATAATTCCTACCCAGCCTAACATTTTTGTATCTGAAGAGGTAATTATATACATGTTGGACCAAAAATAAGGTAGGTGATTATTGTCCAATTTTTTTGAGTAAATCAGACATTTTAATATTGAGAGCATCAGCAATTCTATTTGACTTGAATTTGTTTTTTACCTTTTTACTTATGTAGTCTCCCAGTTTAACAAGTATTTGATTAGTAAATAAAAAGAGAGCTATTTAGGCTCTCTTTTTTTGGTGGTAAGGAAGTATTGATTAAAATTATTCAATATTAAAATTGTTTAATAATTTAGCCATACCTATTTTAAGTATATCTACATCATTTTTAAGTGTGCTAACATCGGTTTTCATATTATTCATTTCCTGAACAATTAAATTAATGTTTGTGCGCAATTCTGTTTTAAACGCTAAAAATAAAGCAAATTGATTATCATCAACAGTTTCTTTTAATTTTTCTATTGTCATTTCTATATCGACTTCTTTTTGGAGTTCTTCAAGTGTTTTCATAATAAATATGTTGTAAATGATTAATATTACTTTTATTTCGCAATTTTTTTAAGTCTGGCCACTTCTCCTTCTAGTACTTTAATGTATTTTTCTTTATAATCATCGGTGTGGAAGTGCATTGTTTCAGCTTTAGCACCAAGTCCTTGTACTAGATGATTATTAGACACATTGAATATTTGTGATGCATCGAAATTGAGTATTTGTGATAGATCTACAGCAAGAATATCAGCTATTTGCCTGACTCTCGAAATAGTTAAATCAATTTCATTTCTTTCAATTTTGCTATATCCACTGAGGCTCATATCGAGGTCGGCAGCCATTTGTTCACGTGTTATGTTTTTAAGTTCACGGAACTTCTTTATGTTATCTCCTATGTTTTCCATGGTCGCTAAAGTAGTAAAATAATCCTTATAGTGGTAATTAAGCCTTAAAAAAAGTGATTTATGCTGTTTTATTGGTCGTATTTTGCCCCGAAAAATCAAATTATACAACCATGAAAAAAATCTTATTTTCTTTAGTTTTATTAGGCTTTAGTTTAACAAATCTAGTTGCACAAAACCTTTGTTCTACTATAGGCAAGGACAGCGCAAGTCTCTTTAAGAATGGCTATGGTTTAGGTAATAACCTAGGCTTAGCTGAATTTTCACCATGTGAATCAAAAATATGGACTAAGAGTAAATGGATTAATACTAGAGGTGTCGATACTCTCTTTGTTAAGACACTACAGCATAGACTTTACGATACAAGTAGGATATACAATAAAAATAATAAGCTGATATGGAAATGGGATGGTGAAGATACTGGAACGCCTACTTGGTATACAAAGAAACATAAGTTATTTGTTGGTGGTAATGATAGCGTAATGATTGAATTTCATCAGGGATTTTCTGGCTTTTGTGGTGGTATACAAATAACTAAAATAATCTGTGAGACCTGCTATAAAACAATATATGACACTGTTTATGTTACTGTAACAGATACACTACTAATTAAAACTATCCTAACCAATATAACTCCAACAAAAGAAACAACAATTAAAATCTATCCTAACCCTACTAATAGTCAAATTACAATTAGCTGCGAGAATACTTTACTAGATGGATATTCAATTATGATTCAAAATGTAAACGGACAAACTGTTTACATAAGTCAAATAACACAAGCTAAGACAACCATTAATTTATCTTCATGGACTGGAAAGGGTATATACTTCGTTCATCTCTTAAATAAAAATCAGATCATCGATATCAAGAAAATTGTTTTGCAATAACTAATAACATTTAGAAAAAACAGAAAAATGAAAACAAAATTTTATTTCACCATCATATTTTTCACACTAACATTTATTAGTAAAGCTCAATGGGTTAAGGTGCATACAAAAGAAGCTAAATGTTTTACTAGTTCAGGTACTACACTAATTGCTGGCACCACTTCGTCTATTGATATTTCAACTGATGAAGGAGTAACATGGATAACCAAATTAACAACAGCTGGAGGATTTGTGAATTCTATTATTTCGTCAGGTGATAAAGTATTCGCAGGAACATTTGTAGGTGCAAATGGTGGTGGCATCTATCTTTCCAACGATCAAGGAAAAACATGGACACCAGTTAATAATGGGTTACCCAAAAGCGATTTTATTTATTCTTTGGCAATTAAAGGAAGTAAGATATTTGCAGGAACTCAGAGCAATGGGCTTTATATGTCATCAAATGATGGTACCACTTGGACTAATATAACAGCACCAACTTTAACTGGTAAATTAATTCAAAGTCTTTTAGTTGATAACAATTCTTTATATGCAGGAACAGAAAATGGTGTTTTTTTATCTACAGATGAAGGTTCTACATGGTCAAACATAGGACTAACGGGAAATGTAACATTAGCATTGAAAATTCAAGGTTCATCATTATATGCTAGTGTAAGAAATAAAGGAATTTATATATCAAAAAATAATGGCGCAAGCTGGGTAAACATTAATCAAGGATTACCAACAACTGTCGAGTGTCACAATTTTATTTTTAGTGGAAATGCTATTTTTATTAATGCTGGTGGAAAGATATATATATCTATTGATGAAGGTGCTGACTGGAATAGTGTTTCAGAAGGAATCTTTACTAATAGTGAAATTACATCAATCCATAAACATAATTTAAAACTTTATGCTGGTTCTACAGATGTAAATGGCAACAATACACCTAATTATGTGGCTATTTGGTCAAGGCTATTAAGCCAAATGACAACTGGCATTAATAACTATGATCTATTAGAGCTTAATATATTTCCTAATCCTACAAGGAATCAAATAACAATTGATTGTGGTGATTATAACAATATCAACGGATACCAAATTAAGATTGTAAATACACTTAGCCAAACTGTATACCAACAAGTCGTAAATAGTAAGTTATATACCATTGATCTAAAAGCACTAGGTAATAAAGGACTCTATTTCGTTAATGTTTATGATGCTCAAGGAAATTTAATGAGTGTGAAGAAGATTGTTTTACAATAATTACCTTACTCTATTTTATTAATGCTTAGAATGAATAATTAAAAGTATATATTCGGTGCTTAATCTTAAAAATACAAAAATTATGACAGCTGAGGAAACATATAATGACATTAGTGCTTATCTCACACATTTAGTACAAAAACCAGGAGTTGGTGCCAACAATATTGTATTTTATATTGTTGGTAGTCCAAACCAACTACCTAGAAGCATACCCAAACTTATAGTGTGGCATGTGTCAAGCGCACATACAGGAGGAAATATTTTTAGCACCTTAAAAAATTTATACAGGACGACTAACGAATCTAAAGAAAAAAATACTAGCGGTCAGTATCTTTATGTTCATGAAAGAGTGAATTTGCACCCCCAAATTTAACATTGATTTCTCCATGAAGAATAAGTGTATCTCTTATATGTCCTTGAATGGCTTTTAATTTGTCAATATTTGTATTACTAAAATTATTCATTTCTATCATTATTTTCGTAAAGAAATTATTATATAACTCTTTACGCTCTGACTCCAATATACATTTTCTACATTCCATTTTATTTACAATTTTTAAATAAATATAACACCTATTCAAAATTTGTAAATATTTCAAAAAATAAATACAAAAATATTTGCATATTTCGTAACTATTACGTATCCTTGTCGTATAAAATTAATAGCTATGACAATTGATAAAAATAAAATCAGAAAAGAGGTTCACCTAACAAAGGAAATACTTGATAAGCTTGAAGAACAAGCAATCAAAGAAAACAGAAGCCTTAAAAACCTTATGGAATCACTTCTTATTAACTATGCTAACTCTCTTAAAAAATAATGAAAGCCTTTAAATCCCTTCTTGAATTCCAAAAGCATTTTAATACAGAAGAAAAATGCAGAACATTCCTCGAAATACAAAGATGGGGCAATACACCAGCATGCACACATTGTGGATCAACAAACGTATGTCGCTTTGCAACCAATAAAAAAATCTTTAAGTGTCGTGAAAAAGAATGCAGAAAGAAATTTTCTGTAACCGTTGGTACCATTTACGAAAACTCGAAACTACCGCTTACTAAATGGTTCTTGGCTACGTACATTCTATCCGTTCACAGCAAGGGTATTAGCAGCCTTCAATTAGCACAATGGCTTGGAATCACTCAAAAAAGCGCTTGGCATCTGAACCACAGAATAAGAAAGATGCTTACTCACAAAGCGCCTGAATTGCTTGATGGAATTTGTGAAGTAGATGAAACATATGTTGGAGGAAAAGAAGCAAATAAACACAAACACAAAAGAACTGTAAGAGGGGGTGTAGGAAAAAAGATCATGGTTATGGGTGCCATTCAGCGTAAAGGTAAGGTACGAACAATGGTAGTTCCACTAACCAACAATGAAAACATAATAAAGACAGTGAAAAAACTTGTTGCTCCTAATAGCACCATGGTTACTGATGAACATCATGCTTACAGCAAAATGCATGAATTGTATGACCATAAAACAATCAACCATGGAGAAAAGATTTATGTTCGTCAAGACACCATACTGGTTCATACAAACAATATCGAAGGATACTGGAATATGCTAAAGAAACAAATAAACGGCATTCATCATTTCGTAAGTCCTAAGCATTTGCAACGATACTGTGATGAATCTGCTTTTAGATTCAATAACAGAGGAATTCTACAGAATGATCGTTTCGTTTCAGTTATAGCAAATTGTGAAGGAACACTGCAGTATAAATCACTAATCAAAAACAATGGATAATAAAGATTATTTAAAAACAATGGGCGTTAAAATAAAAACCGCTAGAAAGGCCAATAAAATGTCATTGCCTAAACTCAGTAAAAGATGTAATATAAATGTATCTGGCCTTTGGTTTATTGAAAATGGTAAAAGAAATTCTCATATTCTTACCTTAAAAGCCATTGCTGATGTCTTTAACATGGATGTGAAGGATTTTTTGTAAATTTGAATTATGAAGAAGAAGAAAAAAACAGCTAAAGATGCTTCTAAACTGTTTGAAGCAATCATAAAGGCATCTGTAAGCGATGAACCTGCAAAGGTCAAAAGGGCTGCTAAAAAAGCTTTGAAAAAGGCTTAAATGTGAGGTGAGATTATTAAACCTGGATCTCTTTGGTAATCGATAGTATGGAGTGACGGGTATCGAAATGACATACAAATATTTCCATTTTTTCCACACACCGAAAAATCTCCTAAGCCTATAATATCCATTCCTATCATTACTTCGCAAGTATCATCTATATAACCTACAGCCATAACTTCAATTACCTCATTTATTTCGAAATTATTACCTAATGAGAATTTTGTATTATAAATCGGATTATTCCCATTTCCACCCAAATATTGGTTTTCGACAATACGATGATGAACCAAACCAAGTTCATTAATAATACGACTTACAACCACAGAACACGTAGATCCTGTATCCCATAACGCACGTACATTAGGTACTCTTTGAAGAGTTTGTGGGTTTATAACGTCCACATAAGTAATAGGTCTATGATTTGGATTTGCATCACTTAAATTAAATCGGTGGGTTAAGACGGACATTAGTAGGATACTGTTTAGTTAATGGATAAAAACAGATAAATGTACATTTTTTTTCTTTGTACTCAATATCATACATAGCACCATATAAACTAGCATGAACAGCAATTACCTTATCATCCATAACTACACCTACACGAGTTTCACCAGTTGGTTTTAGGTTATTATCAATGTAATATTGAAACAACTTAACTACATCTTCTCCGTATTTCATATCCATAAATACTCTCAAAAACAAAAAGAGACCTTTTTGATCTCTTTTATTTACAAATTATTTTTTCAGATTAAGTTTGGTCCAACACGTATATAATTACCTCTGAAGACAAAAAGAACTCTTGTTGCTTTTGTAGGTCTTTTTGTTTAATTAAAACGGTTAATGTTTTATAGCCAATGGCCGAGATGGTCAGTCTTATCTCTTCATTTTCTTGCTGCCTTGGAATAGCAATTGAAAAATCACCATTCATATCGGTCGAAGTGGCAATTGTTGTGTTTTCAATAACAATAGTGGCGCCGGGTATCGATTCTTTGGTGATGGAATCAGCAACTGTTCCTTTAATGAGTTCATCAATCGGAGAAAGGAGTGAAAGCTTTTCTTTTTTTACGGAAACTTCCGAAGAAACATCGTTTCGTACTTCCAAATTGGAAGCAATCGTTTTTGATGCTTTTGCGGGTGGTATCGCAGTAGCTGAAGTACCTATGAACAGAAAGCCGGCTGCAATTTTTGAAAATACTGTTAATGGAGAAGAATGCTGATTAGAAACTAAATTTCTGTTTTGCTGCTCCGATGTTAACCGTCCGCAAATGCTTCCCGGTTCTGAAATGATTCGAACGATCTCCTCATCACTCATCCTGGTAAAGTCAATGATGTGCTTTGAGCAGTGCAGGCAATACTTTCCGTCAGGTGCTGCCTTCATTTTATCCCAGTTTTGCCCGCAGGGATTTTCAATTGTTAAACGGTATTGCTTTCTCTTTTCAAAATGTAACATGCTTTTTCACATAATCAAGAAGGGGATGATTTGCAATGAAATGCTATGAATAAATATACTTAAAAAGGCATACAAATGCTAAAACCTGATCGGAAAAGTAAATTGTGTACGAACCGGTTGTCCGTTTTGTGTGGCGGGTTTCCATTTGGGCATGGCTTTGATAATACGCACGGCTTCATTATTATAGTATTCAGTAAGCGGCTGTACTATTTTAATGGAATCCAGTTGTCCGTCTTTTTCAACAATAAACCCTACAGCTACAACACCCACATGATATTGCTCATCACTTTTATTGGCATAACGCTTTTGTTTATCAATGAATTTCTTCATTTTTTCAGAACCACCCGGAAATTGTGCCTCTGTGCTGTTTAAGCGGGATTTAAGAGTTTCGGGCAGATCATTGTTTGGTTGCTGAGCTTCGCATAACATTGCACACATCACTATAAAAAGGACGGATAACAACTGTTTTGTTATTTTACCATTCCCAGGCATGTTATTCTTTTTTATATTTTTTATATAACCAATAAATAACCAAGGCAAATACAATGAATCCCCAAAGTCTGACGATCATTATAATAAAAGATGCCAAGATTTCCCAGCCGTATTTAAATGCTTCTTTTATTTTGCTTCCTAAACCGGGTTCATAAGCTGCTATGTTTTTATCATTGGCTATTAATTCTCTTTTAATCGTTTGTCGCTGGTAAATATTTAAATGAATGGTGCTAAAAGCAAGTTGATCCTGTAGATAGAGGTTTGAAATTTTTGCATTGTCCGATTGTTCCTGTTTACTAAGTAAAAGTTCTTCAGCGGCTGTTGTTTCCTTTAATTTTTTGCCCTTGTTATCGATTGCATTTGTCAAACGATCTTCGTTTTTAGCAGTACGTTTTTGTGTTAAATTATTCGATACTAATTGAAGGGCTACATCATCTGCTTTAATGATCCGGTAATCTAAAAAATCAATTTGTTTTGAAATTTCTTTTAGTGTTGTATCCAATAAAGAAGTGGGAACACGTATAATAATCAAATTAGATACAGCGTAGAAGGTTGTTTCCAATGAGGAGTCGGCACTGATGGGAATTTTGTTTACAGCGTCAATATGGCTAACCAAATTGGTGTACGTTACAAAACCATCCAGCCTTTTTGTAATATCTTCAATAATATAAGTAGAATGAATAACACTTTTTACTTTGAATTTGAGATCAGCAGTGCGTATGAATTTGTGTGTGGTGTCTTTCCTGTTTTCTGCTGCTGAGGAAGAAATGAAAGAGGAGGGAATGCTATCCTGTAAAGCCAGCTCCTTATAAGCTCTTTCTTCTGAAGATGGGCCACAACCAAAAAATAAAATGGTGATGATCCCTGTGAAAATAAATTTTTTCATGTTTGTTTGTGAAAAATTAAAAAATTCAATAAAAAGCAGATCGGATAAAAGTAAGAGGGGATGAATTGGTCATTGAACAAAGTAAATATAGTTAAAATTGATTAACATAAGAATCCTATTGAAATTTATGACCATAAAACAAAACAGGTGTTTCCATTTTTCGGAACACCTGTTTTTGTTTATACTAATTATTTGGTCTTATATTTTTTCTTTCGCCATTCTGGCCTTTATAAATTCAATGATGATCGGAAGAATGGAAATGAAAACAATTCCCAACGCCACGAGTTCTATATTTTTTTTTATCCATGGAATGCCACCCAGAAAATAACCGGCAAACGTAAGGGAAAGGATCCAGATGGCTCCTCCTAAAATATCAAAGGAAATGAACTTGCGATAGGTCATTTCTGCAATACCGGCTGCAAAAGGAGAAAAAGTTCTGACGATTGGAACAAACCGGGCCATGATAATGGCCTTGGGGCCATATTTTTCAAAAAACACATGAGTCTGATCCAGGTATTCCTGCTTTACCAGATTTTTGTCTTTGTATTTAATTTTTAAGACTTTGAGTCCGATCTTACGT
>CAZMRM010000004.1:17512-27615 GCA_964568515.1 uncultured Chitinophaga sp.
TGTTGTCACCTAAAACGGCGGCAATGAATAAAAGTATTACCAGGTAAGTAATGTTCAGGTATCCCAGGTGTGCAAACAGTCCTGCTGTAAACAAAAGAGAATCGCCGGGAAGGAAAGGCATCAGCACAAGTCCTGTTTCAATAAAAATCACTAAAAACAAAATGAAATAAACAGCTGTTCCATAATTGCTGAAGAGCCATTCAAAATCAAGATGAAGAATGTGCTTAAAAAGTTCTAACATAAAATTTGGTTCTGATGAATTGAAATACTGATTAATATTTTTCCAAAGTTGGATCAATTTCATCGGCCCAAGCAAGGATGCCTCCCTTTAAGTTGTATACATTGTCGAATCCCTGGTTTTCCAGGAAACTGCATATAGAGGCGGAGCGCGCACCACTGCGGCAATGAATGATCACTTTTTTGGTTTTTGAAATTTTATCGAGGTTATGCGGGATCTGATCCATTGCAATATGTTGACCATCAATTTCGCAGATCTCCACTTCATGTTCTTCACGCACATCTATCAATTGAAAATCTGCGTTTTTATCTTTCAGCTCTTTTAATTCGGTTACGGTTACTTCTTTCATAGTGTGAAAAATTGTTTTGAGTAATTAGAGAATATTTAAATCCGGTAAAGGTTGTTTCATGGTATTGGGTAAATAGTTAAAGAAGGTATCCCCACGCAATCCTATTCGCAATGTTTCCAGGGGGATTACATCGTCATGTGAGATATTTCCGAGGTTCACATTCGGTCCAAGTAGTTTAATGAACCATACTTGCTGTGGCTTTTGTGGTGCTTCCCACAAAATATCTTCCTGTTTCACTTTAGCTAAAATTTTATTGATTAAAAGGGTATGTGCGTTTCCGTTTGCACGGTAAATACCAACGTTACCACTTTCTCTTGCTTCAGCGATCACTTTCCAGGAACCTGCCTGAAGTTCTTTATTCATCATAGAGGTCCATTTTGCAGGATGTATAATGATACCGGCTTCCTTGGAACCTACTTCTGAAAATACGGTGAAATTTTTAGCCAGTGTACGAATATAATCACATTTGGTATCGTGAGGCATGGTAATGGACCCATCGGATACTTCGGCACAATCCAGTTTCAGGCGGTCCAGCAGACGCATATAATCTTCAAACATATCACGTACAATGAATGCTTCGAATAATGTACCACCAAGATATACCTTCATTCCCGCATCCTTGTATAGTTTAATTTTTGCTTCAATATTATTGGTAAGGTAAGAAGTACCAAAACCAAGTTTAATAATGTCGGTATATTCACCATTGGCCGATAAAAAATCTTCAGCCTGACGAAGGCTAAGTCCCTTGTCCATCATCATTGTTATTCCACTTTCACGTGGTTTTTCAGGACGTTCCGGGATATGGGGCAAACTAAAATTCATACTATTTTTTATAAGATTCAATTAGGTCAGTAATACTTGTATTATCTTTTAGCTGAGGGAGGTACTCAAATAACTCATTGTGTTTTTCATAATTTAGTTTCAGTGCGTTTTGCAAAAAACTAAGTGCTTCCTGTTTTTGCCCGATACTCATCAGGCAGGCAGAAATGCGGTATTGCAGTTCAGCATTTTGTGGATGATGTTTGATCCCCTCTGCAAGAATTTCCAGCGAACCGTTTTTATTTTCCTGTTCAAATAACAGATTTGCATAGTCCAGCCAGATTTCAGCATTGTCAGGATCCAGTTCAATCACTTTTTTGAAGGAAATTTCCGCATCTTCATAGAATTGCATTTTTTGTTGCAGTTCGCCATAAATATACCAAAACTCCGCATTTTCCTTATCGAGTTCCACGGCTTTTTTTGCATAATGCAATCCTTCGGCTGTACGTTCCTGGCTATCGAGAACGATGCTGATTCCGAGCCATGCATCTGCTAACTGTGGATTCAGCTTAATGGCTTTGTTATAGTAAATGAGTGCATGTTCAAAATCTTCTTTTTTCTCATAACATTCGCCGATGTAATAAAAGGTAACTGCATCCGGGTCCTCAAACTGCAGGGTTTCTTTATATACTGCAATGGCTTCATCCAAACGGTTCAAATTGGCGAGTGAGTTGGCTTTGTTAAAATAAGCTGAAGCAAAATCATCCTGTATGGCAATGGCGTAATCATAAGCATCGATGGCTTTTTCATAAAAGCCTAAACGGTTATACGCTACACCCAGGTTAAACCAGGCAGTGGTTGTATAAGGATGTTTATCAATGAAATTGGTATAGTATTTTACGCTTTCTTCGGATTGCCCGTTCAATTCATAACAAAATGCCAGTTCATACAAGGCAGCTTCATTTTCAGGATTGACTGCAATTGCCTTTTTCAGATAATAAATTGCATCTTCAAATTTCCCGGTATTTTCGAATTCAAAAGCAATGGCCAGGTAAATTTCATCAATCTCATTGGTGTTCTCTGCTGCTTTTTTGAAGTTTTCAATTGCCTGTTCGGTAAGTCCCATTTGGCTGTATATCGATCCTTTTGTCATATAGAGCTCTGCATTGGAAGGTTCCATGCTTTCTACATAGGATAATATTTCAAGTGCTTTCTGACTTTGATTGGTAGCGGCAAAAATCTGTGCTTTACGCAGGTAGAATATAGAAGAATAGGGATACTGGCCCAATGCAAAATCAATGGCCTGCAGCGATTTTTTAGAATTATTCTTTTCTATGTAGTATTCTACAATATCTTCCAATTCGTCAGCATCAAAAAAAGAGTTTTTTGCATACGTAATCATTTCTTCAAAACGATTGATCAGTTTTAAAAGATATTCTGCGCCTCTGTCTTCATTTTCACTAAATTCTTCGCTGCTCATATATTACCAGAATAGTTAATTTATACAATTGATAATTCCTGATCCTAAAAATGACGGTTTTATAAATTTAAGCGAAATTAATAAAAAATGCACTATCAAGCTCTAAATTAATTGTTACGAAAAGCCAACTGTTAAGAAGTTTTATTTTAAAAATTATAGGAGAAAAGCTATCTTTGTTAGCTTAAAATTTTTGAGGCAAAAAAGTTTCTAAAAACGTATAAAAAAAATATGGCACTAATTAAGTCAATATCAGGTATTAGAGGCACAATAGGAGGAAAAGTAGGAGAAGGATTAAGCCCGTTGGATGTAGTAAAATTTACCGCAGCTTTTGCAACATTTATCGCGAATGGAGCCGAGAAAAAAAAGATAAAAATTGTGGTAGGTCGTGATGCACGTATTTCGGGAGAAATGGTTAACAATTTGGTTTTGGGTACCTTACAAGGAATGGGTGTAGATGTAGTGGATCTTGGACTTTCAACCACTCCAACTGTTGAAATCGCTGTTCCGGAAGAAAAAGCGGATGGTGGTATCATTTTGACCGCAAGCCACAATCCAAAACAATGGAATGCATTGAAACTGCTCAATTCAAAAGGTGAATTTATCAATGAAAAAGATGGTGCCGAAGTATTAACGATTGCAGAAAAGGAAAGCTACTCTTTTGCCGATGTCAACTCATTAGGTAAAATAATAAAAAACGATACCTATTTTAAAACACATATTGACAAGATTTTAGCTTTGTCTCTTGTAGATGTACCTGCTATTAAAGCCGCTAAGTTTAAAGTGGTCATCGATTGTGTGAATTCTACCGGCGGCATTGTACTGCCGCAACTTTTAGATGCTTTAGGCGTAGAAAACATTGTTGAACTCTATTGTGAACCCAATGGAGAATTTCCACACAATCCTGAACCCTTACCGGAAAATCTAAGAGAAATTTCCAAACTGGTAAAGAAAGAAAAGGCTCATCTTGGAATTGTTGTGGATCCTGATGTGGACCGGTTGGCACTGGTATGTGAAGATGGAGAAATGTTTGGCGAAGAATATACACTGGTAGCCGTTGCCGAATATGTTTTAAACAAACGTAGCCCTTCTGAAAAAGCATCCGGAAAAAAAGGAAACACTGTTTCCAATCTGTCTTCAACACGTGCTTTGCGCGATATTACCGAAAAGCACGCCGGCAAATATAGTGCTTCCGCAGTTGGTGAAGTGAATGTGGTTAAAATGATGAAAGATACAAAAGCCATTATTGGCGGGGAAGGAAATGGTGGCATTATTCTGCCTGAATTGCATTACGGACGTGACGCTCTTGTAGGTATTGCCTTATTTTTATCACATCTGGCAAAATATGGTAAAACAGCTTCCATGCTTCGTTCGACTTATCCGGATTATTATATCTCCAAAAATAAAATTGAGCTTACACCGGATGTAAATGTGGATAAGATACTGGAAGATATAAAAGACAAGTACAAGAAACAACCGGTTGATACGGTTGATGGAGTTAAAATAGAATTTGACAAAGAATGGGTGCATTTGCGCCGTTCCAATACAGAACCAATTATTCGTATCTATTCGGAAAGTGAAAGCAAAACCACTGCTGATAATCTGGCAAAAAAGATCATGCTGGATATACGGGAATTTATTAAAGTACAGCAATTAGCTGTTTCATGACCTGATCATCAGGAAACTACTCTCTAAAACAACAGGAACAAAATGAAAGTTTATCTGGACAATGCCGCAACAACCTCTTTGGATAAAGAAGTACTGAATGAGATGTTACCGTATATGACTGAACATTATGGTAATCCTTCTTCCATTCATTCCCACGGCAGAAAGACAAGAGCAGCCATTGAAGCCGCACGTAAATCGGTGGCCAAATTATTAAATGCCTCTCCTTCTGAAATATTTTTTACCTCTGGTGGAACAGAAGCCGATAATATGGCTATCCGTTGCAGTATAGAAGACATGGCAATTAAACATGCCATCACCACAAAGATCGAGCATCATGCCGTATTGCATACATTAGAACAACTGGAAAGCAAAGGACAGATAAAATTGAGCTTTGTGAATCTTTTACCGGATGGACAAGTTGATTTGAAACACCTGGAACAGTTATTACAGGAAAATGAACGTTCTTTTGTTTCGCTGATGCATGCAAATAATGAGCTTGGAAACTTGCTACCCATAAAGGAAGTAGGAGAGATCTGTAAAAAATACAACGCCCTGTTTCATTCTGATACCGTGCAAACCATGGGACATTATGCAATTGATTTAAAAGCATTGAATGTTCATTTCATTACTTGTGCTCCTCATAAATTTCACGGACCGAAAGGAGTAGGAATGCTTTATATCAACAGCAACGTTAAAATCAATCCGCTGATTTTTGGTGGTGCGCAGGAACGAAATATGCGTGGTGGAACAGAGAATCTATATGCCATCATAGGGTTGGCAAAAGCATTGGAGTTTGCATTGCGCGATGTAGAAAAACATCAGAAAAATATTTCTGCCATCAAGGAATACATGATGAAACAATTAAAGGAAGCCATTCCAGGAATAGCATTTAACGGTTGTTTAACGAGTAGCCTGTATACTGTACTGAATGTTCGTTTTCCAAAGACAGAGAATGCAGAGATGTTATTGTTTAGTCTGGATATTGCCGGCATTTCTGCTTCCGGAGGCAGCGCCTGTTCATCAGGAAGTAATAAAGGTTCTCATGTATTGCAAGGTATCGGTGCTGACCCTGCATGCCCTTCTGTTCGTTTTTCATTTAGTAAATACACCACTATCGAAGAAATCGATTATACAGTAGAAAAATTGAAAGAACTATTTAAAGTAAAAATATTGAAGACACAAAATTCTTAAAAGAATTTAACAACAAATAAAGCGCGAATGACTTCAGCAGTATTCGCGCTTTTTCTTTAAGAACTAAGTGAAAAACTAAGTGAAATGAGATTAATTAATTTTCAGATAAAACATATTCGTAATTGTAATGGTTGTATTCATAATCCCGATTTTGACCTCATCTAATTTGTTGTGATATTTAAGCCCAACATACTTTTTTCTGTATTGTACAGACACTCTCTGCTGTTGTAGAACTATAACGGGTAACACTTTTGTTAAATCTATAAACAGGTCATCATGTTTTTCAGCTGTGTCGGCTTTTATTTTAGTCAGTCACTTTTTATTAGTTAACGGCTTATCGGGACTAAGGCAGGCACATCCCCCGTAAAATGGGGTTATTAAGGAGTTACCATTCTTATCGTTTATACGAATGGATCCCCACTGTACAGTTGATTCGTTTCCTGTTTCTTTGATATCCTTTAATTCAAGCATCACTTCATAGTGATCATTATTAAAGCGGGTAACAGAGCTGTTTCCCACTACTGCATATTCTGTTTGTGTAAATACATTAAAGCGATCGTTTATTTTTAGATAAGCCTTCGTTTCCAAATCGTAGGCGCAAATATATTCATGATGCTGATATGCAATTGAATCAACTGAATAAATACAAGTACAGCTGTCGGTTTCCGGAGAGCTGGAAAAAGTGTTTAAAATAATGTTATGCTTCTTTAGTGTATCTGCTTCTTCTTTATCTGTTGGTGTTTCCGGAGAAGGGTGCTGATTGCAGGCGATCAGCATCAAAATTAAAGTATATACAGAGTATCTTAACGGTTTCATTTACATGAATGCATAAGTGAGTAAACAACTGGTTTCCGGGAGCAGATAAATATACTTTAATTTTTTTTATTTATTAATCAATTTGGAATGATGATAAATTAAATAAAATCAGTAAAAGCATTCTTACTTATGAATTAAAAATCTAATTTTAAGAGCTAAATAAAAATAAAGTGAAAATCACATTTTTAGGAACCGGTACCTCACAAGGCGTCCCGCTTATTGGTTGTCCATGCGATGTTTGTCAGTCCATAGACCCTCACAATAAGCGTTTGCGTACTTCCATCCTGGTGGAAGACAAAGGCAAAGTGATTGTGGTGGATACAGGTCCTGATTTCAGGGCGCAGATGCTACGTGAAAAAGTAAGGCAATTGGATGCTGTTGTATTTACGCATGAGCACAAGGATCATACGGCAGGTTTTGATGACATACGTGCCTTTAATTTCATTGGTAAAAAAAAAATTGATGTATATGCTTCCGAACGTGTTCAGGAAGCGATTAAGCGGGAATATGCTTACATATTCAGCGATTTCAAGTATCCGGGTATTCCGGAAATTAATTTGTTCTTATTGCATAATGAATTAACTACGATTCATGGGATAGAATTTTTGCCCATCGAAGTGTTGCACTACAAACTGCCTGTATTTGGTTTTAGAATAGGTGATTTTACTTATATAACCGATGCCAACTATATTTCTGAAAAGGAAAAAGAAAAAATAAAGGGCTCAAAAGTGCTGGTATTAAATGCATTGAGAAAGGAACCGCATATTTCTCATTTTACTTTTGAAGAAGCGCTAAAAGTAATTGAAGAACTAAAACCCGAAACAGCTTATTTAACACATATCAGCCATCAGCTTGGATTGCATGGAGAAATAAGTAAGGAATTACCGGATGGAGTAGCGTTAGCTTATGACGGACTAAAGATCACTCTTTAAATAACATTGACAGGCAATAAGTAAATCTTACTGACCTGAAAATGCCGGAATAGTCATCTTCATATTTTAAAACATCGTGGCCAACTTGAGAAGTTTCAGCTATCTTTATAGAAATAAATATATTTAATATAAATTATGACTATGGAGCCACTTATCGTGAAAAATACCATTACCATTAATGCTTCGCTTGCAAAAGTATGGGATGCATTAACGAATCCGGCACAAACAAAAAAATACATGTTTGGTTGTGAGGCCATTTCTGATTGGAAAAAAGGCAGTCCGTTAACCTGGGAAATGATTTATGAGGGGGAACCTTATACGGCAGTAAAAGGAATCATTTTGGATATTGAACCAAACAGGTTATTGTCATATACAACGATTGACCCGCATTCCTCGATAGCAGACATTCCGGAAAATTATTTAACAGTAACGTATTTATTAACGGCTGACAAAAACAAAACAATCCTTACGGTTACACAAGGTGATTATACAAAAGTGGAGGATGGAGAAAACAGGTATACCGAAGCTTATAATAACGGAGACGGCTGGAATCCGATTTTGGTTGAAATAAAAAACTTATTAGAGTATTAATTGAATGTACGAACCCAATACCGGGTCGTACATTTTTTCTTTGAATTATTTTCTTTTACTTACCTTGATGGAATGTCCCATTTTATCTCTTTTTGTCTGAAGATAAAATTCATTATACACGTTGGATTCGATTTCAATAGGAACATTTTCAACGATTTCTAAACCGTATCCGATAAGTCCGGCGCGCTTTTTCGGATTGTTACTCATAAGGCGTATTTTACTAATACCGAGGTCGCGGAGTATTTGCGCCCCCACACCATAATCTCTTTCATCTCCCTGAAATCCGAGCTCTTCATTGGCCTGAACGGTATCACGTCCTTCTTCCTGAAGTTTATATGCTTTCAGTTTATTAAGTAATCCGATACCACGCCCTTCCTGGTTCATGTATACGATTACACCTTTTCCTTCTTTTTCTATCATCTCCATGGATTTGTGGAGCTGTGCACCACAATCGCAGCGGCAGGAACCAAAAATATCGCCGGTGAGACAAGAAGAGTGGACACGTACCAATATGGGTTCATCTTTATTCCAGGCGCCTTTAATAAGTGCAAGATGTTCCTGATGATTGGTAATTTGGTGATAAGCTACCAAATCAAAACTTCCCCATTGTGTAGGCATTTTAACTTGTACATTGCGTTCAATAATGCTTTCATTTTTTAAACGATAAGCGATCAGGTCTTCAATGCTGATGATCTTGAGTTTATGTTTTTTTGCTATTTCCAGAAGCTGAGGTAATCTGGCCATGGAGCCGTCTTCATTCATAATTTCAACGAGTGCACCGGCAGGTTCCAGTCCTGCAATACGCGCCAAATCTACGGTTGCCTCTGTATGTCCGGCACGTCTGAGAACTCCTCCGTTTTTTGCTTTTAAAGGAAATATATGGCCGGGTTTGCCAAACTCTTCCGGTTTAATTGCCGGATTAATAAGTGCCTGTACTGTTTTGGAACGATCACTTGCGGAAATACCTGTCGTACAGCCATAACCTAGTAAGTCGATGGAAACAGTAAAAGCAGTACTGTGTTCAGAGGTATTATTGCTGACCATCATTTCCAGTCCGAGCTCTTTACAACGTGCCTCCGTAATAGCGGCACAAATAAGGCCCCTCCCGTGTGTTGCCATGAAATTGATAACTTCGGGGGTTACATTAGAGGCTGCAGTAACAAAATCTCCTTCATTCTCACGATCTTCATCATCTACAACGATAATTACTTTTCCTGCTTTCAGCTCAGCGATCGCTTCTTCTATAGTATTTAATACGGATTGCATTTTTTATTATTTAATGGGGACACAAAGATACTAATTTGATGACTCCGCTTTCAACAATTTTGCTCAATTTCAGCTTTTACACACATTGTTCTGAATTAGAAAAAAAGTACTATTTTTGCTTATATACTAATATTTATATGCTTTCAAAGAAAACCAAATATGCGATAAAAGCGCTTCTTCATCTTGCAAAAAATTATGGTGAAGGACCAATATTAATCGGGCATCTTTCAGAGAAAGAAAAAATTCCTAAAAAATTCCTTGAAACAATCCTGTTGGATTTGAGAAAACAAGGAATACTCGGCAGTAAAATAGGAGTGGGCGGCGGTTATTATCTTATTAAAAAACCCGGTGAAGTTTATTTAAGCCAGGTATTACGTTCCATTGATGGTCCCATTGCTTTAATTCCTTGTGTCAGCATTAACTTTTATGAACGCTGTGATGATTGCAAAGATGAAGTGGTATGTGGTATCCGTGATGTAATGAAGGATGTAAGAGAAGCAACCCTTAAGATTTTCTCAGGTACTACCTTACAGGACATCCTTAAACGCGAACAAAAGCTGGAATTAACAAAGAAAAAGCCGAAAGCAAAGTAGTACCTCTTTTTTTAAATTGATTGTTTTCAGGTAATTAGTTGTTTTGCCTTTCTGGAGAACAGTATTTAAAAATAATTTCCAAATTTTTTTCTAAACATATACTAATTTGGTAGATATTGTGTATATTTGCACCCGAGTTCAGGGTTGTACGTTTGAAACCCTTATTAATGAAAGCGTTTAAACGTAATGCAAAAGATTAAAAAATGAAAAAGAAATTATATTC
>CAZMRM010000005.1:0-4230 GCA_964568515.1 uncultured Chitinophaga sp.
GTCATGATGGGATCTATGTTTGCCGGTGTTGAAGAATCGCCTGGAGAAACCATTATTTTTGAAGGAAGGAAATTTAAAGCATATCGTGGAATGGGATCTATAGAAGCCATGCAAAAGGGCTCTAAAGACCGTTACTTCCAGGATGCAGAAGATGATATTAAAAAATTAGTGCCCGAAGGTATTTCAGGCAGAGTACCCGTAAAAGGTAGTCTTGCAGAAGTGGTTTACCAATTTGTGGGAGGATTAAGGGCCGGTATGGGCTATTGTGGTGCAAAAAACATAGAAACATTACAAAAAGCCAAATTCATACGGATCACAAATGCAGGAATCAGGGAAAGTCACCCTCATGGTGTATCGATCACCAGGGAGGCCCCGAACTACAGCAGATAGAAGATTGGGATTAACAAAAATTAACAAAACAGCACCTCTAAAATAGGCGCTGTTTTTATTTTGAAACAAGCTAATAATAGCTACATTTGTTACCCTAAAATGAAAAATATGATGAAAAAATCTGCTATCTCAAGATTTACAATCTTTTTACTTGTCTTTGTATCAGCAACGCATGTAAGTGCTCAAAAAAATGTGGATCCTGTTCTTATGACCATCGGTGGAAGTCATGTAACCGTATCAGAATTTGAAAATGTGTATCATAAGAACAATGCAAAAGAACCTGCATCTTCCGATGTAAAATCATTGAATGAATATGTGGATCTGTTTGTGAATTTTAAACTTAAGGTAAAAGAAGCGGAAGAATTGGGACTCGATACCGCAAAATCATTCAGGGATGAACTGGGTGGGTACCGTAAGCAACTTGCACAGCCTTATTTAACAGACAAGGATGTGAATGATAAGTTACTCAAAGAAACCTATGATCGTCTCAATGAGGATGTACATGTGGCTCATATCCTTGTAAAAATAGGTGAGGATGCATTGCCAAAAGACACCTTGGAAGCATATACTAAAATCATGAAAATCAGGGCACGCATTTTAAAAGGAGAAGATTTTAAAAAAGTGGCTGCTGAAAGAGGAATATCGGATGACCCTTCTGCCAAAGACAATGGTGGGGATCTTGGCTATTTCACTGCTCTGCAAATGGTTTATCCTTTTGAAACTGCTGCATACAATACCAAAGTAGGGGATATATCCATGCCTGTTCGCACGCGTTACGGATATCATATTATTAAAGTTTACAACAAACGCAAGGCGCAGGGAGAGGTATTGGTATCGCACATCATGATCCGTACACCTAAAAATATGTCTGCTGAAGATTCAGTAAATATTTATAGTAAGATCTCAGAAATCAATGATAAACTAAAAGCCGGTGAAAAATTCGAAGACCTGGCACAACAGTATTCAGATGATAAAGCATCTGCCAGAAAAGGAGGAGAATTGCCTTGGTATGGAACCGGGGAAATGCCAGGTGAATTTGAAGAATCTGCATTTGCATTAAAAAATAAAGGAGATTACAGCAACATTATCCGTACACAATTCGGATGGCACATTATTAAGCTAAATGATAAACGTGGGTTGGCTTCGTTTGATGATATGAAAAATGAATTAAAGGCAAAAGTGAGCAAAGATTCACGTTCACAAGTTGGCCGTTCTTCTCTTATTGCTAAAATAAAGGCCGAATATAAATTCAAAGAAAATTTAAAGACACGTGATGAATTTTATAAAATTATAGATACTAACTTTTTTAAAGGGACATGGGAAGCTTCCAAAGCGGCAAAATTTAATAAACCCATGTTCAATTTTAATGATAAAGTATACACACAAACGGATTTTGCTGAGTTCATAGCGCTTCATCAGACACAACGTCCGGTTACCGATCCAAAAGTGGTAATCGATCCGCTGTATACGCAATTTGTGGATGAAAGTGCAATCGCATATGAAGAGTCCAGATTGGATCAAAAATATCCTGAATTTAAAGCATTGATGCAGGAATACAGAGATGGGATTTTGTTATTTGAGTTAACAGATCAAAAAGTATGGAGCAAAGCAGTAAAAGATACTGTTGGAGCAAAAGAATTTTATGATAAAAACAAAAATAATTTCCTGTGGGAAGAGCGTGCAGAAGCTACTGTATATACTGCTACCGATGAAAAGGTGGCTAAACAAGTACATGCATTGATGAAAAAGAAAAAAACTACAAAAGAAATTCTGGAAACAGTTAATAAAGACTCCCAGCTGAACCTTAGTGCAGAAACACGCATTTTTAATAAAGGGGAAAATGAATTTGTTGATAAAAACTGGAACCCAGGCACATCACCGGATATTACAGATGCTAAAAATAAAAAAGTGGTCATCGTAGTGGTGGACAAGCTGCTTGCACCAACTCCTAAAACGTATCTGGAATCAAAGGGACTGGTTACCGCAGACTATCAAACGTACCTGGAAAAAGAATGGATCAGTTCGTTGAAGAAAAAGTATGCTGTAACAATTGATAAAACAGTGCTTGCAACAATTAAATAAATTGACTAACAAAAAAGACTCTATAAAAGTTATGGTGTTAAACATCATAACTTTTATAGCATTTATAAGGTATTGCTCTTGAATCGTAATTGCTTATTTGTTTTACTATTAACGGTGTTGGTTGCTTGCAATTCAAAGACTGCAAAAGACGAAAACCGCAAAGCACTGGCACGTGCCAATAATGTCTATTTATATGAAGATGAAGTAAAGCGTATCGTACCTTTTGGCACTTCTGAAAAAGACAGTACAGAGATCGTGAAAAAATACATTGATAACTGGATACGTGAAACAGTGGTCATTCAAAAAGCAGAAAATAACCTGACAGAAGATAAAAAGAATGTAGAAAAACAACTCCAGAACTATAGAAATTCATTGATAACCTATGCTTATGAAAAAGAACTGGTGAGTCAACGATTGGATACTACGGTGACGGATGCGGAAATAGAAGAATACTATAACAATAACAAAGCAAATTTTGAATTAAGAGATAATATCATCAAAGTTATTTATATCAAAGTGAACAAAACAGCGCCCGATATAAAAAAATTGCAAAAGTGGTATCAATCCGAGGATCCTAAAGACAGGGAACAACTGGAAAGCTATTGTCACCAATTCGCTGCTAATTTTTATCTGGATGATAACTCCTGGCTTTTCTTTGATGACTTATTAAAGGAAGTTCCGATTCAGGCTTATAATAAAGAGTTGTTTTTACAGAACAACCGTTTTGTGGAGGTAAGTGATTCGGTATATAATTATTATGTGAATATTAAAGGGTTTAAAATAAGAAACAGTATTTCACCCATTAGTTTCGAAAAGGACAATATAAAAAACATCATTTTGAACAAACGCAAGCTGCAGCTGATTTCAAAGATGAAAGAAGATGTTTACAACGATGCCATAAATAATAATAAGATTGAAATTTATACCAATGAAAAAATTGAGAAATAGGATATTGACTTTTGCCTGGCTGATGACCCTGAGTGTATTGACGCAACCTGTGCTATCACAAGAAATGGTGATTGATCAGGTAGTCGGGGTGGTGGGCACAAATATCATTCTTCAATCGGAAGTAGATGCACAGTTTCAACAAATGAACGCCGGTCCTTCACAGGAGATTGATCAGAAAACAAGATGCAAATTATTGGAAGACCTGTTGTATCAAAAGTTATTGCTGGCACAGGCACAAAAAGACAGTTTAACAGTTACGGATGCACAGGTTGAACAGGAACAGGACAGGCGGCTTAATTATTTCATTCAACAATTTGGTTCAGAAGAAAAATTTGTTGCTTTTTATGGAAAATCAGTAGAAGATTTTAAAAGTGACCTGAGGGACAATGTTCGTGATCTTTTATTAGCACAACAAATGCAGGGAAAGATAACCAGTGATATCACAGTGACCCCCAACGAAGTAAAAACATTTTTTGAAAGCATTCCTGAGGATTCAATTGAATTTATCAATGTGGAAATAGAAGTGGCACAACTTGTTAAAAAACCAAAAATTACGCCTGAGGCAAAAAAAGAAGCCAAGGATAAAATTACCTCTATCCGTAACCGCATAATGAAAGGGGAAAGTACCTTTTCTGCAATGGCTGCTTTGTATTCACAGGATCCGGGATCTGCTAATAAAGGCGGTTTATACGAAGGGATACAACGCGGGCAGTTTGTCCCTGAATGGGATGCCTGGGCTTTTCGTATGAAACCAAACGAAATCAGTGAAGTGTTTGAAACAGTATATGGTTATTTTATTGTGCAATTGAT
>CAZMRM010000005.1:4240-9726 GCA_964568515.1 uncultured Chitinophaga sp.
GTGGTGGATGCCAGAAGCTTGCTGATTTCACCAAAAATTGATGCAACGGATTTGTTGAACGCAAAACTGGCACTGGACACAATTTATGATAAACTTTCTGCCAGCGATTCAATAAAATTTGCAGAAGCGGTTGCCAGGTATTCTGATGATGATGAAACAAAACACAATGGGGGTTTATTAACCAATCCTTATACGGGTTCTTCCCGTTTTCAAATGGATGAATTGGGACAAATAGATCAAAGTGTTGCTTTTGCAATTGATAAGCTCCAGGTTGGAGAAATGACCAAACCAATGCCCTTTGTTACACGTGACGGAAAACAAGCGTATCATATCCTGTCTTTGAACACACGTACTACTCCTCATAAAATGAATTTAACAGACGATTACCAGAAAGTTCAGGCAATGGCCCTTGCGAAAAAACAGCAGGAAGCCATACAGTCATGGGTAAAGAAAAAAGCCAACACCACATTTGTGAAAATTAATGATGATTATAAATCATGCTCATTTAGTAATAAATGGAGCAAAAATTAATGAACGAAACCATGTATCAATCCGACGTTGAAGCAGTAAATGCTTTTGTAATAAAATATAAAGAACTCAATGCTGAAATAAGCAAAGTAATTGTAGGGCAAGATGAAGTAGTAAAAGATGTGCTGATTTCCATTTTTAGTAAAGGACATTGTTTATTGATCGGAGTTCCAGGATTGGCAAAAACATTACTGGTAAATACAATTGCCGAAGCATTGGGCTTAAGTTACAACCGTATCCAGTTTACACCTGATTTGATGCCTTCAGATATTATCGGTTCCGAGATTTTAGGAGAGGACCGTAATTTTAAATTTATCAAAGGACCTCTTTTTGCAAATATTATTTTAGCGGATGAGATCAACCGTACTCCTCCAAAAACACAGGCTGCTTTACTGGAAGCGATGCAGGAGCGAAGTGTTACAACTGCAGGAAAACGATACGAGTTGGGAAATCCATTTTTTGTACTTGCCACTCAAAACCCAATAGAACAGGAGGGAACCTATCCTTTACCGGAAGCTCAGCTGGATCGGTTCATGTTCAACGTGTGGCTGGATTATCCAAAGTTAGAAGATGAATTACAAGTGGTAAAGAACACGACATCCAACAGGCAGGTACAACTAAAAAAGATACTTAGTTCAGATGAAATAGTTTATTTTCAGGAGCTTGTCCGCAAAATTCCGGTAAGTGATAATGTGATGGAATATGCGGTCAGATTATCTGCCAAAACAAGACCGGGAACAGCTCATGCTGCTGATATCTCCAATAAATATCTTTCCTGGGGAGCAGGACCAAGAGCTTCTCAGTTTTTGGTAATTGGAGCAAAATGCCACGCACTTATCAAAGGAAAATACTCACCGGATATTGAAGATGTGAGAGCCGTTGCCGCAGCAATTCTTCGGCATCGTATTGTTCGCAATTACAAAGCGGAAGCAGAAGGAATCAGCGTGGATAAAATTATCAATGAGCTGTTGAATGCATAGCTATTGCTTTAGTCTGCCCGCCTTATAGAAATATTTTGTATAATAAGCCGTTCCAAGATCATCTATCATTACTCCCTTTTTAGTAGTGGCATGAACGAATTTATTGTTCTGCAGATACAGACCAATATGAGAAATGGTATTATTTTCAATTTTAAAAAACACCAGATCACCTTCCTGCAATTCATTTTTAGAAATAGACCGGCATTGATTAAAAATAGACGCGGATGAACCTTTTAACGATTTCTTATAGATCTCCTGATAAAGAACATTTACAAAATTAGAACAGTCGATTCCACTTTTATCACAACCTCCATATTTGTAAGCGGTCCCATACCACTCATCAATAAGCATATACAGGGATATATTGGAAATATCATCTGTATTCACATTTAATAAGCTGCTGTATTTTGTTTTGATCGAAGAGGTGGTGTTTATGACAGTTGTATTTTTTTCTTCCTTCGTTACGGTTTTATTTTCTTTGGAAGAGGATAGTTTTTTGTGGGAGCTGCAAGCAGCAAAAGCAAGAGCAAAAAACAGCGGAAAGATTTTTTTAGAATAATTCATGTAATCAAGGACAACAAAAATAGAGCAAAATTATCTTGTTTTCAAAAAGGTTATGAAATTAGAATTGTTCATTTCTATAATCGGCACATCTTTAAAGTGACGGAAGTAAGGCATATGCTGATGTCTTTTCAAGAGTCGCTCTTGCTATCGGGATGATTAAATTAGGATTTAGTCAAAAAAACTTTATATTTGTTTGACTAAGAATTCATATACATTTTCTCCTTGTCGTTTGAATAGAATGAAAAAAATAATTTGTATACTCTTTTCTTTTGTTATTTTTTCTTCATGGGTGGTGGAAAAACCTTCTCCGGTAACAATTCCCTTACCACCGTCTTCTAATCCTTCAGAGGAAGCCAATGCTAAAATAAAGGCTATTTATATATATAATTTTACAAAATACATTGAATGGCCTGACAATTATAAACAAGGCAATTTTGTAATCGGTATTATGGGCAATAATGTGTCGCTTATCAATGAGCTGAATAAAATGGCTGCTTCTAAAACAGTAGGTAATCAGCGATTGGAAATAAAAAGTATAACCTCTGCAGATGCTACCTGTCACATTGTTTATCTTCTTTCGGAAAATTCGACACAGTTAAATGAAGTGATCGATAAAATGAAAAGTAAAAGCACATTGATTATTACGGATAAAGCAGGATTAGCAGCAAAAGGTGCAGGAATCAATTTTGTGATACAGGAAAACAAGCAAAAAATAGAACTGAATAAAGCAAATATAGAACGGCATAAATTAAAAGTAGCTTCCAGTTTGGTTGAACTGGCCATACAAGTAAAATAAAGATAACCATTAATGAATTAACATGAATGCGATAACCAGGCTTTGCATTGTTTTATTTCTCCTTGTTACCCCGCTTTTAAAGGCACAGGACGATCCATTAAGAATGGCAGCTGTATATCTTCAGAATGGGCAGTTGGACAGTGCTAAAATAGTTCTGGATCAGTTGTCCGGTGACCCTTCTGCTACAAATAATGCAAGTGTGTGGTATTTAAGGGGATTTGTTTACAAAACCATTTACAATAAACATGAAAAATCCAATATGCAATCTCTTTCACGGCTGGAAGCATTAAGATCATTCCGTCATTCATTAAGCATGGATACTTCCCAAGCAGGTATTGATGAAAATAAAAAAAACATTAAGTATTTGACCACCACATTGTATAATGATGCCAGTATAAGTCTTGATTCCAGTGATTATAAATTGGGAATTGAAACCTTTGAACAGTTTAAACAGTATTATATTTTGATCGATACTTCGCAAAATGCCATTAAGCAATATGATGTAAAGTTTTTGCTGGCTTTGGGGTCTGTTTACTCAAAAATTTTTGAGGGAGACAAAAAATTAAAAGCAGAAATTTTGGAAGCAAGCAAAAACAAAAAAAATGAGTTTTTAGGATTGGCTAAGGACGCGTATACTAAAGTTTTGATACTGGATCCGAATAATATTACGGCTAATTACAATATGGGCATTTTATATTATACGCAAGCCATTAACCTGATTAATCAATTGGATTATGGAGTGGATATCCGAACATTAAATGATACGCAGGATAATTCGATTACCCTTTTTAAAGAGTCGCTTCCTTTTATGGAAAAGTCGTACAAACTGGATCCTAACCGGGAAGAAACACTATACGGATTATCCGGCATTTATTTCAGTTTAAATGAAATTGAAAAATCCAATGAGTACAAGAAAAAATTAGAAGATATTAAAAAGAAACAATAACACATTGTTTTTATGGCAATCAGGTTTACAATCGGAAGGAAGATAGGACTTGGCTTTGGGATTATCCTGATATTATTTATAGCCGCTTCGATACTTACCACCCTAACACTTAATGATAGCCGGGAGAAAACCGACCAGGTAACTTCCATTTATAATCCTTCCGTAACCGCATTAAAGGACCTCGACAACCTTGTTAATCGCTCCAAATTGCTGATCACCAAATGGTATTATGTTCAAACAGGAGAAAACAATGTGGATAAGATAGCTTTAAGACAACTATTGGAAAAAGAATATCCTCAATTAAAAGAACACATAAAAAAATTATCGGTTTATTGGAGTCAGGATGAACATGAAAGTGTGGAGTCCATTCTTTCAATGATCGAAGTGATGTTCGAAAGTTATGAGGAGGATGTGATGCATAAATTGAATTCATTTGAAGCCTACAATGATCTGAATATAAAATTTGAGGCTTTGATTCCATTTGAAGAACTGGATGTAAAATTTCACGCCATTCATCAGCATTTGAGTTCATTGATTGATAAACAGAATTCAAATGCTACGGATAACTCCAAACAAATGCTCTTTTCTTTCGATCTGTTGAAGCGGATTGTGACCTGGTTAGGAATTTTTCTTATTATCGGAGGAACTGCCATTGCAATATTTACGGTACGTTCCATCATACGCCCCATTCATAGTCTGAAAAAAATATTATCAATGATGGCAAAAGGTGTTTTGCCACAGGAGCGTATTAAAGACCGGAATGATGAGATCGGAGAAATGTCATTTGCATTGAATGACCTGGTAAATGTATTAGCAAGAACAACTCAGTTTGCCAACCAAATAGGCTCCGGAAACTTTGATTCACATTATCAACCCCTTAGTCATGAAGATGCATTGGGAACCGCATTGATAAAGATGCGTGACGACTTGCGGGAGAATGAACGTGTTCTTGAAGAAAAAGTACTGGAAAGAACAGAAGAAGTCGTCAGACAAAAAGAAGAAATTGAAATTAAAAATTCTGAACTGGAAGTACTCTTTAAACATGTAACCGATAGTATACGTTATGCAAAACGGATACAGGAAGCCATTTTACCTCCCGAAAGCCTTATTAAAAGGGTGCTTCCCAATTCATTTGTATTGTATAAACCAAAGGACATCGTTAGTGGTGATTTTTACTGGATCGATGAAAAAAATGGTAAAACCATGTTTGGCGCCATTGATTGCACCGGACATGGCGTACCCGGTGCATTTATGTCTATCGTAGGATACAACCTTTTAAAGCAGGTGATTGACAGCAACTCTGATATAAGTCCGGCTTCTATTCTTGATCAGTTGAATGAAGGAGTGAGGGAAACGTTGCACAATGGAAATGAAGAAGGAGGAACAAAAGATGGAATGGATGTAGCATTTTGCACCATTGATTTTTCCAGTCTTGAACTTCAATATGCCGGAGCATACAATCCGTTGATCATTATCAGAGATGAAAAAATAATAGAAACAAAGGGAGATAAATTTCCGATAGGTTTATTTCTAGGAGAGAAGAAAAAATTTAAAAATCATACTTTTCAATTGCAAAGCGGAGATCGTGTTTTTATATTTTCAGATGGCTTTGCAGATCAGTTTGGTGGACCAGAGGGAAAAAAATTCATGAAGAGTCATTTTAGAAATTTGT